>SLRF01000003.1 GCA_007131065.1 Candidatus Saccharimonadota bacterium | reverse complement strand
GTAAAGTCTCCACCGCTATCGACTTCGCGAAAGCTAATACCTGCACGAGACCATCCCCTGCTATCCATAAGAGTCGTTGCAGCTCTTGTGGCAAATTCATCGATGTCTGCCACAGTATCTCCCCGGGTAGCGATGCTATATGTATAAATTTCCCGCTCCTCAGCTATGCAATACTGCAGTGAAGTTGACTGAACTGAGCTTCCAAGTCCTTCTACCGTCTCGACATGAAAACTTATAGGCAGTTCATGGCATTGACCGGCAGTAGCGGTTTCATTAATTTGTAACTTTGATGCGATCGACAGTAGCCCCTCTTCGCTGAGCTTCTGAACCTGCTCACTATTAAGTATCTTACTACCAGAGTCAGTAGTAAGTGGCTGCCCGTCAAGATCAAAGTCTAGTCTTGCATCTGCAATATGCGGCCCTATCGCATTTAGCTCCAATTCCACTCCAAGTACGGAACCTGGTGTTAACTGTTGAGCGCCCCCAGAGACAGTAGACATACTTAAAATCGGGTCAACTTTATAAGCGAACACCATTACAACTTCCGTACCTACCGCAGGCGGATGTGTTCCATAGGCATGGAGGTTTAGCCTAAACGGCTCTATATGTCCGTGCTCATCAACACTAATATCTAAATCCGTACTACCCTGGTACCACACTTCATCACATCTGATAGCACTCGGACAGTTGTCGGATACATACTGATAGCCTCTGCCGCGTAATGACTTTTTATCGTCTTCTGTCTCTTGGTAGTCTTCACAGTCAGGAGTATTCACGCACCAAATCGACTTTTCTGTTTCGCCATCAACTATCGAAGCGCTACCTCCGTCGTCTGTCCAGACTGCCGGTGATGTGTCGTATCTATCATACAGTGGAGTAGCTAGACCAGGGTCTGCATGGGTCGTATCTTCTGAGCTAGAAAAAGCAGTCATTTCCTCGTCGAGCTCTACACCAGGAAGCCCGATTCTTATCTTGTGAGTACGCGCCCCAAACCAAGTATAATCCTCATCTGTTAAATCGATTAGATTATCAAAGTCATCGTCACACACCCGATCACCACCACTAGAAATGTGATGTGGTGGGGAGTAATAAGCATTAGGTCTTCTTATATTCTCTGATTGACTACGCAGGGAGAAGCTCCTAGCTACATATGCAACTCCATCCTCATTCCATGACTCTTCACTATCACCACGCCAAGATGCAACTTCTTCTCCGTAGTTGATTTCACACTGTGCAAGCTCAAAATCAACCGCAACAGGCTGTTGCCACCACCATGCCCACAGACTCAAACCTGCAACTATCAGTAGGCTTAAGCCTAGAAAAATGTATTTATGTTTACTTAGTAGCAACATCTTGTTGCTCATAATAGTTTAACCGCCTAGATCGAGCACTATACCTATGGGCGCCACTAGACTAACCACCGCTGCTACTAGCAGCAATGCATATTCAATCTTGCGGTCAATCTGGAAATGATCATGGGAAGCAAACAATATTCCAACGATTAGCCCTACCGGCAGAGGAATGGGTAATAAGTCACTTCTGAGCCAAATAGATCCAACTACAAAATACAGCAATATTTTCAAGAAATATGTACTGTCTGCTTCAGGTCTTTCCCGAGATTTATTTAATCTTGCCATAACTACTCTCTATTTAAGCAAAACTACTCAACTTACGCGAGCTTTGCAAATACACAGACAAAAGAAAACACCCTCTCTAAAGTGAGGGTGTTTTCTAAATCTAGACCCAATCTACATCTTGATTTCTGTATCGACCCCACTAGGTAGATTCAGATTCATCAACGAGTCGATAGTCTTGTTTGTCGGCTCGGATATATCGATTAGTCTTTTGTGAACGCGCATTTCAAACTGCTCTCGAGAGTCCTTAAATATATGCGGGCTCTTTATTACCGTATAGCTACTCTTATTGGTAGGTAGCGGTATTGGACCAGCGACTGTGGCGCCTGTCCTGAGTGCAGTCTCGATAATCTGCTTTGCAGACTGGTCAATCAGCTTGTGGTCGTATGCCTTAAGCCGTATGCGTATTCGCTGTTTTGTTACTTCTGCCATCGATTACTATTTACTGATCTTAGTTACAACACCAGCGCCAACGGTTTTACCACCTTCACGAATAGCGAAGCGTAGGCCTTCTTCCATAGCGATAGGCTGGATGAGCTTTACTTTGAAAGTAATAGTGTCTCCAGGCATGACCATTTCAGTACCTTCTGGAAGTTCAACTTCTCCGGTAACATCGGTAGTTCGGAAGTAAAACTGTGGTTTGTACCCTTGCAAGAACGGCGTGTGGCGTCCGCCTTCTTCTTTGTTGAGGATGTAAACTTCTGCATCGAATTCTGTGTGAGGTGTAATAGTTCCAGGCTTTGCAAGTACCTGTCCACGCTCGATATCTTCTCGCTCGATTCCTCGCAAGAGTATACCTACGTTGTCACCGGCCTGTCCCTGATCGAGTTGCTTATTGAACATTTCTACTCCAGTAACAGTAGACTTGGTAGTGTCACGAAGCCCGACGATTTCAATGTCGTCGTTGACGTTTACGATTCCCTGTTCTACGCGTCCGGTAGCAACTGTTCCGCGTCCTTTAATAGAGAATACGTCCTCTACAGGCATCAGGAAGTCCTTGTCGATCTCTCGCTTTGGCTCTGGGAAGTATTCATCCATAGCCTTAACAAGTTCCATAATAGAATCTTGGTGTTCAGATTCGCCTTCGATTGCTTTCAGTGCTGAACCCTTGATGATAGGTGCGCCAGAATCAAACTCATACTTTTCTAATAGCTCACGAACTTCCATCTCTACTAGTTCTACTAGGTCTGGGTCTGCTAGGTCTGTCTTGTTTAAGTAAACGACAATGCTTGGTACACCTACTTGGCGTGCCAGCAATACGTGTTCTCGAGTCTGAGGCATAGGTCCATCAGCTGCGGATACTACCAGTACGGCGCCATCAATCTGGGCGGCTCCGGTAATCATGTTCTTGACGTAGTCGGCGTGCCCTGGCATGTCCACGTGTGCGTAGTGTCGGTTTTCACTCTCGTATTCTTGGTGTGAAGTAGCGATTGTGATTCCGCGTTCACGCTCTTCTGGTGCATTGTCAATCGCATCATATGCGACCTGCTTGTTAATTTCTGTCGGTACCTTCTCAGCTAGTACGGTAGTAATAGCAGCGGTTAGTGTAGTCTTGCCGTGGTCTACGTGCCCCATGGTACCTACATTGATATGCGGCTTGTCACGCTTGAAGTCAGCCATAATGTATCTCCTTGTTTTACTTAAATGCGGCATGCGTATATACACGCCAATTTGTCATCAGCTTTTGATTATACGCACTGCCAATCTGTTTGTAAAGAGTTTTCCCCTATTAAATGCTCACACCTTTTACAGAGGTGGGATTAATCCTTACTTTCAGGGTTTTGCTCGCCAATTACGCTCTCGGCAACATTAGCCGGCACTGGGTCGTAATGGGAAAGCTCCATCACACTGGCGGCACGTCCTTGAGTCATCGATCGTAACTCCGTAGTGTAACCAAACATTTCAGCTAGTGGCACAAAAGCATCTATTACCTTTGCCTTTGAGCGATCTTCCATCTTCTCGACTCTGCCTCTTCGGGAATTAATATCACCCATGACGTCACCCATGAACTCTTCCGGGGTTACCACTTCAACCTTCATTATCGGTTCGAGCAGTACTGGGTCGGCCTTCTTGACCGCATCCTGAATCGCCATGCTTCCGGCCACCTTAAAGGCTACCTCTGAAGAGTCGACATCGTGATATGAGCCATCATGGAGTTTTACGCCTACATCTACTACCGGGTATCCAGCTATGATTCCGCTAGCTAGGGCCTCTTTGATTCCTTCCTCTACTGGCTTAATGAATTCTCTAGGAATGGATCCGCCGACAATAGCGTTCTCAAATTCGAATCCTTCACCTCTTTCGCGTGGCGTGACATCAATGATGACATGTCCGTATTGTCCACGGCCACCTGTCTGCTTGATGAATTTTGCTTCGACATCGTTTAGAGGTTTGGTTATAGCTTCACGATAAGCCACCTGTGGTTTACCGACGTCAGCCTCTACCTTGAACTCTCGTTTCATACGATCGACGATGATGTCTAGGTGCAATTCACCCATTCCAGCTACAATAGTCTGTCCGGTCTCTTCGTCAGTATTGACCTGGAAGGTAGGGTCTTCTTCGGCCAGTCTCTGCAATGCTGTAGACATCTTCTCCTGATCGGCTTTGGTCTTCGGTTCAATAGCCACTGCTACCGGTGGTTCTGGGAATACGATATTCTCAAGCATTATCGGGCTACTTTCGTCCGCCAATGTATCTCCAGTAGTGGTGCCTTTGAGTCCAACTGCGGCGGCAATGTCACCAGCGAATACCTTGTCCACATCTTCTCGTGAGTTTGCGTGCAGACGCACTATTCGTCCTACCCGCTCCTTAGTGCCGGTATTAGCATTTAATACGTAGGATCCGGCCTCCATAGCACCCGAATACACCCTGAAGAAGGTCAATTTACCTACAAAAGGATCGGTAGCCACCTTGAATGCAAGTGCGGCAAACGGCTCTTCATCGGAAGCATTCCGCGTCACCTCTTCACCGGTCTTTGGATCTTCGCCCTTGGCAGGCGGTACATCCAATGGGCTGGGCAGGTAATCTACTACTGCATCGAGTAACTTCTCTACCATAACGCCACGCCCGTCTCCGCCTGATATAGCAAAGAACTTACCGGTCAATACAGATTCGCGAATAGCTTGTTTAATCTCGTCTTCACTCAGCTCGCCTGTTTCAAGATACTTTTCCAGTAAATCGTCATGATGTTCTAACGCAGCTTCGATTAGATGCTGGCGGTATCTCTGAGCCTTTTCCTGCATGTCTTCGGGGATATCTACTTCTTTGAGTTCCTTGTCGGTAAAATCGTCGTATTGATATGCCTTCATCTCGACAAGGTCGACTATGCCGTTGATAGACTGCTCAAATCCAATTGGAAGGTGGATGGGATATGCATGCTTACTCAGTCGCTCATGTATGGTCTCGAGGCTTTCGTAGAAATCTCCGCCGGTCTGATTGATTTTATTAATAAAACATATTCGCGGAACTTTGTACTTATCGGCTTGGCGCCATACTGTCTCTGACTGTGGTTCCACGCCCATCTTTCCGTCGAAAATAACCACTGCGCCGTCAAGTACACGTAATGACCTCTCTACCTCGACTGTGAAGTCTATGTGTCCCGGTGTATCGATAATGTTGATACGGTGGTCGTGCCAGAAACAGGTCGTAGCAGCAGACGTAATGGTGATTCCGCGCTCCTGCTCTTGCTCCATCCAGTCCATGGTAGCTTCACCCTCGTGGACAGCACCGATCTTATGTGATTTACCGGTACGGTAAAGTATGCCCTCGGTCACTGTTGTCTTGCCGGCATCGATATGCGCTATCGTTCCGATGTTACGAGTTGATTCCAGTAGAAATTCTCTTTTTGCCATTACGTATCCTGTCCTGTCTTAACTTATACTTTATGTTCTTGTAGTGCATTGGTTGCAAGTTGTTCGATAGCACTATTCATAGCGAATCTTACTTCTTTGGTGTCTGGCATGACTAGAACCTTGCGAGGTGAGCGAATGCCCGGTTGGCTTCCGCCATCTTATGGGCATCTTCTTTCTTCTTGAAGGTTTCACCTGTCTCGTTATATGCATCTACAATTTCGTTAGCCAAGAGTATGTGCATTGGCTTGCCCTTTTTCTTTCTCAGTGCCTGCACCATCCACATCAGAGCTAAATGCACCTGCCTGCTACCTTTTACCTCGTAAGGTATCTGATAGTTAGCTCCACCAACTCGTCGTGATTTAACCTCGACTTGCGGGGAGACGTTTCTAAGTGCTTGCTCGTAAACTTCCACTGCAGGCTGCTTGATGCGTCGCTCTATTTCATCGAATGCATCGTAAACTATACGTTCCGCCTTGAGCTTCTTACCGTCTTTCATCAACTTGTTGATGAGGCGCTGCACGAGCACGCTATCGAATTTACGATCGGGATTAATGGTTCGTTGTAGTGACTTGGTCTTCTTTCGTGGCATTATATACACTCCCTTCGGTCGTTTGAGATTTTAGTGCTTAGGTTATAGGTTTTAGTATTTTTACTAACACCTAACACCTGACACCTATCAACTATTATCATGATGCCTTCTTGGTTCCGTATTTACTCCTGCTGCTTGAACGTCCGCTGACTCCACCGGTATCGAAGGATCCACGCACGATGTGATATCGCACGCCGGGAAGGTCTTTGACTCTTCCGCCTCTTACTAGCACAACCGAGTGTTCCTGTAAGTTGTGGCCTTCTCCGGGTATGTAGGCAGTAACTTCCTTGCCGTTAGTCAGACGTACTCTGGCGATTTTACGCAAGGCAGAGTTCGGCTTCTTAGGTGTTTGTGTAGTCACACGCAGGCAAACTCCGCGCTTAAAAGGCGAGGGCTTAGTGTAGCTCTTGTTGGCTATCTGATTGTTCACGTGGTGAAGAGCTGCCGACTTTGATTTCGGCTTACTCTTCTTCCGTGGCTTGTTGACTAATTGATTGATTGTTGGCACAGTCTTCTCTCTTTCAAACAGTAGTTAGTTAATCAGATTGCTCATCTTCAGTCAAATCATCTTCCGGACTGTATCCAGTACCGACCGGGATCTTGCGTCCGATGATTACGTTTTCCTTCAGTCCGTATAGTCGATCCATGCTTCCGGAAGTGGCCGCAGCAATCAATATGCGAGTAGTGTCCTGGAAGGATGCAGCAGACAGCCATGAATCGGTGTTCAGTGACGACTTGCTAATACCCAGCAATAATTGCTTGTAGGTAATTGGCTGCTTATTCTCAGCACTCAGGCTTTGGTTCTGCTCGATGACGGTAGCTCGACCTACAATGTCACCTGTCACGAACAGGCTGTCGCCCGGATCTTCC
>SLRF01000060.1 GCA_007131065.1 Candidatus Saccharimonadota bacterium | reverse complement strand
TTCGCGCAATAGTCGAAGATATAGGCTGGCCGACTATATCGAAAGTCGGTAAGGAGTCTTCTCATGCAGCTTGGCTTTTAGTGCAACACGCCGATCATGATCTTGAATTTCAGAGACACTGCCTGGAGTTAATGGAGAAAGAATCTGAAGATGAAGTAGCGGAACATAATATTATCTACCTGACCGATAGAGTCAGGGTGCATGAAGGTAGACCGCAGCTTTATGGCACGCAGTTTATCAAACCAGATGATTCTACCGACTGGAGGCCATACGAAGTAGAGAGTATGGTTAATGCAAACAAGGCAAGGAAACGCCTCGACTTACCTACTGTTGAAGAGCGGATGAGGGAGCTTAACAGCGATGAGCTACAGGGAGAGTCATCACTGCTCTGAAACTTTTATAAAAGAGGTATTTTTAATAGGTAAGACCCGGCCTAGGAACCGGGTCTTAGGTGATAAGCATGCCGTGTCGAATGGCACGGTGTCCAGCTTGGTAGACGCGACTGTATTCGAACTTTGTTCGTTCTTGGCTTAATAAAGTTATGCGAAGTTTTTAAGGGGATGTAAATGAACGGTTTCAGGGCTCGCCTATTCTTTATACAAACGGATTGCCTATTAACAACCATTAAAGATATCAGCTTAAGAGGTAATGATAGGAATAGGTCTAGAACCTGGTAATGTACAATGTAGCGCATGATCAAAGTTATATATATAGACAACCCAGGCGATAAGAAGCGTATAGAAAGCGCTCTTCAAGTGTGGCTGGGAGAGGTCAGAGAACTGTTACCCCAAGTACCGGAAGACGTTGAGGTTGTATTTGATAATCAATACCTCATAGACCTGACCGGCACCGGTGGGTTTGCGCTAGACGAGAACAAGATTGCTCTAGCTTTCAGTGCTACGTTCGAGGATAAGGAAACTCAATTCAAGAATCTACGTGGCAGCTTTTATCATGAATGCTTCCATCTCGTTCAAGGATGGACCGGTGGAGAGGCTGGTGGAGAAATACCGGCTATAGAGGATGCTCTCATGGAGGGTGCTGCTACGGTGTTTGAGCGTGATCGCACACAATCAAGCCCTCCCTGGGCAGACTATTCTGATATAGGAAATATCGATCATGTAGCTGAAGAAGTAGAGAGCCTAGGAGTTGATTACGACTGGCGCAAGTGGAAGTTCTACGATTCTGAAACAAACACACGATGGATCTTGTACAAAATCGGTACTTATCTAGTGGATAAAGCCCTTGCTAACAAAGCCCTTTCTATAGAGGATATTGCTACAATGGATGCTGTTGAGATACTGAAGACGACTAAATAGCTGATCGCTTATCTACCCATGCTACAAGATTCGTATCATGGGGATTATGAAGCACTTCACTGAACTTAATTCCGAGTGATTGTAGCGCTTCTACGGCTTGCAGGTTGTTATCCTTATTCTGACTATAGAAGCCGATTATCAATCTGCCACCTGGGTTTACGTATTCAACTAAGCTGTTGATTCGCTCTACTTCACGCTGGTATGGCGCATTTTGAGACCAGTTGTTGCTATAGAAGACAAAGTCGTATTGACCTGGAAGATTCTTAGTAAGGTTCGAAATATTATTAATATCCAGGACAGTAAAATTCTGTTGATGTTTCGGAAATAGCTCTTTGGCTATTTCTACATATTGAGTATTGATATCTATTCCGTAGGGAATTAGCGTATGCTCGGACCATTCTTGCAGACACTTGATCAAAAAGCCGTTGCCACAGCCTATATCCAGGAACGAGCCATCTTTATGAGTTGCACTAGCGATAAATGCTTTTCTTTGTTCCCAGGCTTCGAAAGTGCCAGAGAACGAACAGTTAATGAGTAGGTCCTTTAGCTTCTCTGGGGGATTAAGTAGTCCTTGAAAGTCTTTGCTATAACTTGAGCTCATTATTCTAAATCGTACCATGTTTAATTGCCAATATTTTGAATCTGAATCAATATAACCTGTTATTATTTAGTCATGCCACAATACGATACTGAAAGTAAAGACGAGCTGAACTTCCGATATCCCGACACCAATAATCCCATCCTGTCCAAGCTCAGGGAGACAGCTGAATTAAAACTAGATACTAATCTAAGCGGGTTGGAAAAAGTAAGAACCATTCTCGGTTATGCACACAACCTTTTTACCCATAATGGGGATAATCAGCCGCCAGCAACTGATCCGTTGACTATTCTTCTAGAAGCTCAGGCAGGCAGACAGTTTCGTTGCGTCGAGTACAGTATACTGGGTGCGGCACTGCTCTGGGCATATGGTATACCAGCTCGAACGCTAGGCCTTAAGACACGCGATGTAGAGACTCGTGAGTACGGAGCTGGGCACGTGGTGGTGGAGCACTGGAGCCGCGAGTACCACAAGTGGATCATGTGTGACGTGCAGGTCGGAGTCATTCCGACTTCGGAGGAGACTTTACTATCTGCGTTTGAGCTGGGAGAAAAGATCGAGCAGAATCTGCCAGTAGAGTATATACCTGTAGAGGGTTCGCGCTTCCATGGCGATATACAGGCTTATGTTCAGTGGGTCGAGGAATATCTCTACTTCTTCGACACTATGACGACACTTACATTCGATCCTATTGATCAGCAAAAAGAGGAGATAACCATGCTGGTACCGCTAGGCGTTGTACCACCTAAAATGTTTCAGGGGATGTTTGAGATGAATGCGGTATATACAAACAGTATAGAGAGTTTTTACGCTGCTCCGGCCTCTAGCGTTTGATATATTAAATTCTTCACCCAGAGTGAAAAGCTATCTACTGGGATGCTTTCTTATACATTAAAATCACATGCTCTTTGGGGGTCTTAAGTGCTAACAAATTTTTCATAAACAGTTGAAATACCCGGAAACCTGTTCGTCACATTCGAACCCTTTACTTCTAAGCTCATTATAAAGCTCTGTCGTTATTAGTAATTGAGCTTCTTAACTTTTTTGATGATATCCACTGGGTCTAGTACAAATTGGCTTTGTGGCGAGGCTCTGGTTTGCGCCATGATACCATTAATTTTATGGAACCCCTAAGCCGTATATCAACGCATGCGCCACAGGACGGCACCTTATCGGTGGTGCTTCATGAAAGCGGGGAAGATAACTTTATCAATCACCCGAAATCGATTACGGGGAAACATAGCCTATATGAGATTGGATCGATAACGAAAGTTTTTACAGCTATTGCATTGCTAATACTGGAGCACGAAGAAAAGATAAGGCGGCATGACACACTTGAAGTATGTCTGCCAGAGGTGAACTTTTCTGACTCCAGAGTTGCTGGAGTCACCCTTGTACAGCTCACATCTCATACGTCCGGGTTACCCAAGTTGCCAGACAATATGAACCCAGAGAACAGCGATGATCCCTATGCTGATTACACGGAAGATGATTTGTACCAGTTTTTAAGTAGGTATGAGCTTGAGAATGCCGATAAGACTACTGTGTCTTATTCCAATCTCGGATACGGGTTGCTCGGTCATATTCTAGCGCGTGCTGATGGAGGCACCTTAGGCGAGCTACTAGAGGAGAGAATTCTTGCGCCTTTAGGTATGAAATCCTCGTATATACTCACGCCTAGTGATAAGCCAGGAAAGCTTATGCCTGGACATACCAATAATGGCAAACCAGTCTCTAACTGGCATCTTGGTGTATTTGCTGGAGCAGGCGGCATAGTGTCAAATGCTGCAGACATGTCCTCTTTTCTGCAAGCACAGTTATATCCTTCTGACGATCTACTGGGTTCTGCGCTGAAGAGGTCCCGCGAAGTACTAGCCGAAAGCAAGAACGGTAAGCTACAGCATTGCTTTGGTTGGGTGAGCTGTCGGTCAAAAGCTGGTAGCACGGTGTATTGGCATAATGGACAAACCGGGGGGTACCAATCATTTATGGGCTTCTCTCCGGAAGAAAATCGAGGATTCGTCGCAATGGCTAATTACAAGCTGGATCTTGACAAATTAGGTATAGAGTATTTCGGTCTTTGAGCTTCGTTCCAGCTCGATAGACGCTACTAGATTCGAATCTCATTTTTAACTGTATCAACTGCCTGTATTAACCGTTTTATACCTGGCACACCTATTCTCTTTATATATTCATCAAGTATTTCTTCCCCTTGGAGCACATCATGATAATAATCAGCGGCCGAGCGAACATAAGGGTCGTCATCCGACAGTAACTTCTCAATAGTATCGATTGTGAAATCTGGATCTATGTTAAGAAAAAGTTCGCATGCATGTGCTGCTGCCCATCGTACGTTAGGGTCGGCATGTCCAGCACAATAGGCCACAAACTCCTTTGCTTCATCGGGATCGCTTTCCACCCAGGGTCTGAGCATGTCGTCGCCCGCCATATCCAATTCATGGCCGTCAAAATCAGGAATAGCTCCTTCTTCTCGAAGGCATGAATATACTTCAAGATATGAGTCCCGGCCTTCGGGTTGTGATATATCAACTCCTTGAACTTCGAATGTCATAATAAGAACATTTAACAATAGAAGCTTCGTAATGTCAATACCGTGTAATAAATATAGATTATTGGTAGCCCTTCGACTGCGCTCAGGGCGGGCGGGGCCACTAAACCAGTCGCACGCTCCGGTTTAGGGCAGGGCAGGATGACGTTCGCTTTCGCTCTCTATTCCGCTGCGCTCAATGCTCTACACCTTCGGTGCATGCGCGTTGAGCTTGCTTGCGAACCTGGTCGCTTCGCGACCAATCAGGTTCGAATTTTGCACTCCGTGCAAGCCAGGAGAAACAAAAACACCCCTTGCGGGGTGCTTATATTTCTCCTGGTAGCGGGGGCAGGATATGGCTAATCTGCAAGCTTTCTCGAAGCAAGCTTCTGTGAGAGCTCTTGATTAACGAACCTGCACTACGTGCTACGGTTCGAATCCCAGCGCTCTCGCGCTAATACCAAGTAAAAACCCCAGCTTGCGCTGAGGTGTTTACTTGGTAGCGGGGGCAGGATTCGAACCTGCGACCTCCGGGTTATGAGCCCGACGAGCTGCCACTGCTCTACCCCGCGATATATCATGTTTTACGCATGATGGGACAGTGCTTAAACTACTACTTTTTCCACAGATAGTCAAGATTGAAGCGCTCGTTTTTGTGGGTAAAAAATGGCATAATCATTCCTGAATGAAATCTGTATTAAACAAACTTAGTCTTATAGCCATAATTGTATTTGCATTGTCCCCGTATGGAGTAAATGCGGATGCGCAAGAATCTATCCAGAGATTTGTCGTATCGCTTGAAGTGTCAGCTGAGGGAAGCGTTGATATACGGGAAACTATTTACTATGACTTCTCAGGCAACGAACGGCGGGGCGTGTTTCGCGATATACCGACTAAATACTGGCTGGAGGATGAGAGCAGGTCGTTTTATGAGACCGAGCTTAATCTAGAGAGTGTGTACCGTGATTATCAGGAGAGTAAATTTAGTGTAGAAGATAGAGATGGGTATACGAGAATAATAATAGGTGATGTGGATAGTGCTCCGGTATCGAGAGGGGTGGAGATATTCCAGGTGGGCTACTCGTTGGTGCCTTCAGTCTATAGATACGAAGGTAGTGATATTTTACAACTAGACATACTCGGTGATGTCTGGGATGTACCGGTAGGTGAATTCCTGGGGAGCTTTCAGTTGCCGTCTGAGCCGTTGAGTATAGATTGTTTCGCGGGGGCTAGCGGTAGCAGAGAGCAGAGTTGCGAAGTTATCCAAGAAGAGGGTGGATTAGGCGGATTAGTGCAAGCGTCCAATCTTTCATCTGGCGAGGGGGTTACTCTGTATGTGGAATTTACCTCCGGATCGTTCACTAACTATATGGACAGACAAGAGGAGCCGTTCCCGTGGCTGGAGGCACTTATCGGGCTACTTGCGCTAACGACACTGGTAGGTTCGTTGTCCGGCATCGCCTGGGCGCATATTCGCTATCGCATACGTAAAAGGCGACAGTTAGTGATTACTCGTTACGAGCCGCCAGAAGGCATGTCTCCAGGCGATGTTGGTTTACTTAACAACAACACAACTAATGAAGTGGAGTTTAGCGCCACACTGATAGATCTAGCATCAAGAGGGTACATCACTATAGAGTACGGCGAGAAAAAGGTATTTTTCCGAACCAAACAAAAGTACACTTTCCATAGGCGTAATCCAGGAAGCGATGATGAATTGCGTGATTATGAAAGAGAGTTGCTCAATGCCTTATTCTATAAGGGTTCGCCAGTAGACCTAGAGGATGTAGATAAAACTGAGATGCAGAAAGCTCTCAAAGAAATGCACGAAGATATTAAAGATAGATTAGTAGAGCAGGGATATTACGAAAAGCCACCTAAGTGGGTGAAAAATTTCAAGAATGCAACATGGATGTCTATAGTCATGACTGTCATATATTTTATAAACCCGTTTCTCTTAATAGCAGTGGCGCTAGTGGTAGTCGGGTACGCTTCATGGAGGGGTGTGTTCACTCTTGCGTCGCGCAAGACACGTAAAGGTTATACCGGCTGGGCACATATAGAAGGATCCAAGGAATTCTTAATTATGACGGAAGCGGAAAGAATGGACTTTCATGAAGCGCCGGAGCGAACCCCGGAGGAATTCAGTAAGTTCCTGCCATACGCTATAGCACTCGGTGTAGAGGATAAATGGGCTAAGCAATTCGAATCCATGACTCTACCACCTCAATCATGGGTTGCCGGCGGTAGCGGGGCTGTAGTTGCGAATGCCGCATTCATAAGCGGACTATCGGGTGGATTAAACTCATTCGCTAAAAGCTCTTATTCTGGCGGAGGCGGATTTTCCGGCGGCGGAGGAGTTGGAGGTGGAGCCGGCGGCGGCGGAGGTGGAAGCTTCTAGGTGCCATATACCGAGTCTCTGCTAGAATGAGGGCATGCAGAAGAAAAAATCCCCACTACTTGCCGCCCTCTTAAATCTCTTTATTCCGGGATCGGGGTATATATATGTAGGCACTAGATTGCGCTTTGGCGTCCTTCTAGTGGGTGCCACAGTAC
>SLRF01000030.1 GCA_007131065.1 Candidatus Saccharimonadota bacterium | reverse complement strand
TATCTTCGAGACATTCACGGAAATCGTTGCTGCTATGAGTATGCGCGAACAAGACCTGCCCGGTGAAAACAACATGTCCAAAGACCAGGGTAATCCCGATACAGCGCAAAGCAACCGTCGCGAACTCGTTACTGAAATAGGCTTCGACGCATCAAAGCTAGCTACGCCACAGCAAAAACACACCGACATCACACACGTAGTACGTGGCGAGTATCATGCCGGTACTGCTGATGCGCTTATATCGGACGAACCGGGATGGTTACTGGGAATTACCGTTGCCGACTGCGTGCCACTGCTGTTATACGACCCCGAGACCGGAGGTTACGGCGTAGTTCATTCCGGCTGGAAAGGTAGCGCACAAAATATAGCTGGCGGAACCGTAGCTAAAATGGTGCAGGAATTCTCCGTGCGACCGGAAAACTTAATTGCCTGGATCGGTCCTAGCGCAGGCAAAGAATCCTACGAAGTCGAATACGACGTAGTTAGCCAATTCAATCCTCGCTACAGCCAGCCCGCCGAAGATGGAAAGTGGCTCTTCGACAATAAATCGGTCGTTTGCGACCAGCTCATAGACAGTGGACTCGCTCCGGATAAAATCGAAATATCCAGCCTCGACACCATCAGCAATCAAGAGCTTCACTCTGCCCGACGCGACGGCGACGAATCAGGACGAATGCTTGTAGTCATTGGCCGAACTTAGGAGTCAATCAAAGCTCTTTTTTGAGCTTCTCTATCGCATCGACGCGTACAGGATTTACCCCGTTCAGTATTCCCTGGTATATGCTGACGAAATCTCCCAGTAGACACGACCACAGTATCTGTTCAATAAGCGAATGACCCTTGACCTCCACCTCTTGTGGCGCCGGCATCCTTCCAGAAAGCAACTTATTGGTCGCATCGAATCTCTTTACGACTTGCGGGTGGTCTAGATGTGAGCGTAGCTCCACGACTGCAAACGGCTTCTCTACCGGGTGAGAGGTCCAGCCTATAAATTCGTTGTGGTTCATCTCGGGCAGAACGTTCCAACTGGCAACGTTCTTAGCATTCTCATTGATATCAATCTTCCACTTGTAAGCTGCAGATTCAAGTGCCGGTCCAGAATATACCCACACCGCTTTGCCCATGATACTCTCTGCTAGTTTTTTGGCCTGGTTGTTTTCAGTAGCACTCTCTTGGGACCACTCGTCCGCTGCTGCATAGAGTAATACCTGGGCATTTGCCAATTCCTCGCTAGCACCTTCGACCAACCCTGCCTCTTCAAAAAGCACGCTCAGAGCCTTCACCCCAAACCATACGGCCATACGTGGTTGGTATCCATCCGGTATGGTTATAAAAGTCAGATCAGCTTCTTCAGCTTGTTCTTTCAGCTTTCCGCCACTAGCTATAGACACTACTTGCGCGCCCTTGGCTTTTCCATCTGCAAAAGCAGCCAGTGTCTCCTCTGTATTCCCCGAATAACTAGAACACACCACTAACGTAGAGTTGTCTACGTAAGCTGGCAGATCGTATCCGCGCACCACCTCCATGGGAACATCTAGACGATCCCGCCACCAGTTCTGACATATACCGGCCGCCAAGGCAGAACCGCCCATACCGGCTACCACTACGTTCGATATCGATTTTGCGTCAATATCTATCTCTGTGTCCACTTTTAAATCTAACTGACCTGGTTGCTCGGTAGCTACCTTAAGTCCGCCGTCAGGGTCGATTCGGTCTATATAGTTATTATCATCAAGCATACAATCTTTTCCTTTTTTATTCGCTTAATTACCAGTATAGCGCTTATGTAAATACAGCGCGACCGCCATAGTGGCGGTCGCTTGATCGTCGAATTATAATAAAATTGTTTTTGGCGTAAAGATTAGCTAGCTACTGATTCGTGTACTGGATAGTGGCCTAGTGCCTGGGCTCTTGCTTGCTCTACTGCAGCTTCGTTCTCTACAGTACGAACATCACAATCTCTAGACATTTCTGCCTTGCGTCTTGCTAAGTATGCTTCGTGACTCTCGCCATCCCGCTTACCGTGCAACGCTCCTTCAACACTGGTCCATGATAGATCAACTAATCCTCCGGAGTGTGATTCGAATGCCATTGGTGCTTTGTTGTGTTTATTAATTTATTTTTATCTACAAGAGGTCGACCAGGAGCTGTTTATTTCCAGCATCCTATCCTCTTAAGCTATAGATAACTCTTCTGTTTTGTTTTTGTCAAGAGCAGTGCATCAAGCCACCTCTTCTGAAAGATAGCTCCACTCTATGTTCCCGTAACTTCCGCTATACATCTGATCTCCGTCTGATAGTAGCAAGACTGGTTCAGGATAAAGCCCTCTGCCCTCCTCTTTTTTCTTCATGATTATGCGTGCATCCACTAAATCCATCTGGGCACACTCTACGCTCAATGCCTTTTTACTTGAATCCTCAGCTACTTCCTCTATTTCGCCGGTTATGACCAGTTTTTCTGGCAAGGCAGCCAAAATATCAGCACCACTTCTACTGATGGCCTCTTTCAATACTTGTTTATGATAATCTACCTCGCCCCTAAGATACTTGGCAAAACTAGGGTTGGTATCTTCACATATTTGTATCTCTGCGGCTGCTTCTCTTCTCTGATGCTCAAACTCATTCAGTAAAAACCATAGGCGTCCTAATACACCCCTTATGACTTCTTGCGGACATTCTTGTCTACGAGGATGTTCCATGTTTTTATATTGCTTTTCTGTATTGCATAAGTCAACAGCCCCTCCGCGATTACTTAGCAAAGGGGCTGCCTACCAATCTTTGGCTAGCATTCAAGGATGCTAGTTTTTACTACATCATCCCAGGCATACCGCCGGGCATACCGCCGCCTGCGGCCGCGCCGGCAGCATCATCATCTTCTGGTATATCTACCACTAATCCACCCATGGTCATAGCGGTTCCAGCTACCGAAGCTGCGTTCTGCACTACTTCGCGGGTCACCTTGGCAGGGTCTATTATACCGGCCTTTATCATATCTTGAATCTTCTCCGGATTATTCACGTCAAACCCTTGTCCGTGCTTGGTCTTGCTCTTAAGCACTTCTGGAAGCTTTTCATCCGGATTTACTCCGGCATTCGCCATCAGGTGCTTAAAGGGTTGGTGAAGAGCATTTTTCATGATTAGCCAACCGGCACCTTCCGAATCAGACACCTTAGTATCGTCCAACTCTATAGTCTTAGCTAGGTCGACAAAAGTCACTGCTCCACCGGCCACTATTCCCTCTGCGACTGCAGCCTTGGTAGCGGCTACTGCATCATCGACTCGGAATTTCTTCTCTTCTATCTCGGTTTCGCTGGCTCCACCGACTCGTATCACTGCAACTTTCCCGGTAAGAGCGGCTAGACGCTTCTCGAGATTCTCTTTCTCATATTCGCTACTGACATTTTCTATCTGACCACGAATCTGCTGCATCCTGGCTTCTATCTCACCAGGATCGCCACCACCCTCTATCAATGTGGTGTTGTCCTTGTCGGCGATAATCTTCCGTGCTGTTCCTAGCATATCTAGATCAGCAGTCTCAAAACTATACCCTCGCTCTTCGCTAATCAAAGTAGCTCCGGTCAGAGCCGCCATGTCTTCTAAGATAGCCTTACGGCGGTCGCCGAATGCCGGCGCCTTGATAGCTAGTGCATTGAATACGCCTTTGAGCTTATTGAGCACTAATGTAGCCAGCGCTTCGCCTTCCAGCTCTTCAGCTATGATGACCAGGTCTTTCTTGCCGGCCTGTGCAGCCTTTTCTAATATCGGCAAGATTTCTTGGACATTAGATATCTTCTTGTCGGTTATCAGTATGGATGGTTTATCGTATACCGCCTCCATGCGGGCAGTGTCGGTTACCATGTACGGACTCACGAAACCGCGGTCGACAGTAAAGCCTTCTACCACTTCGCTTTCTAGCTCCAGACCCTGGCTCTCTTCGACGGTAACTACGCCGTCTTTACCGATCTTCTCTATCACATCGGCTATCATCTTTCCTATCTCTTCAGACCCGGCAGAAATAGTAGCTACTTCTGCGATACGAGCCTTCTTCTCTCCAATTTGCTCAGTGAAGTCGTCGATATTCTTCAACACGTGGGCAGTGGCAGCATCCAAGCCTTTGCGCAAATCCATAGGGTTGTGGCCAGCGGCAATTAACCGGCTAGCTTCGCTGAGAATATGGTAGGTCAGTACAGTAACCGAAGTAGTACCGTCTCCTGCTACGTCATTCATCTTAGTAGCGGCCTGCTTAACCAGTTCCGCTCCTACGCTACGCCCCAGAGTTTCATCATCGTCAGTTGGTAGTTCTACTGCTTTTGCTACTGTTACGCCGTCATGAGTGATGGTCGGCCCACCATATCCTTTTTCTATCACTACGTTTCTGCCCTTTGGCCCCATAGTTACCTTCACTGCGTCATACAGTGCTTGCGCACCCTCGAGCACTCGTTTGCGCGCATCGTCATCATAAAAAATCTTCTTTGCCATCTTAAATACTCCTTGTTAGTCGTTAATTATCATTTAGCATTTTCTTTTTCGTTCATAGCAATGGAAACTGAAAATTGAAAATTGAAAATTTAGGTACTATTTCTTAATAATTCCCAGTACGTCCTCTTCCTTGAGGATCATAAGCTCGTCGTTATCAATTTTTATATCGGTCGTGCCAAATTTCGGATATATAATAGTATCGCCTTTTTTGACCTCAGTAACGTCTTTGCCTACCGCTACAACTTTGGCCATCTGCGGTTTTTCTTTAGCATCTTGTGGCAGATAAAAACCAGAATCGGTCTTCTCGCTTGCCTCTACTGCTTCGGCTACTATGCGGTCAGCTAACGGCTGGATTTTACTCATCTACTCTCCTCCTTCGTCTTGAACTTGCCAAGAAGTTTACCCCTGCACTTAGGCTATCTACTTCTTTGGCTCATAACTTATATAACTATGCTTTGTGTCTAGTTAGCACTCTAAAGTTCAGAGTGCTAATACAGCATCAATAGTAGCGAAGATTGACCTCCAGTGTCAACATCTACTAAAAGCGGGGAAGTGATTACTCTTTCGGTATTGCTGAATATCAACTCTCCCCCAAAAGCGTTACCGCTATTCCTAAATCACCTCTATTACATGCTCCCTTACTTTGAGTACGATACCTTCTAGTTCTTGGTTATTTAATGCCTCCCAAGTGTCATAACCGGCACCTTCAAAGCCCTTCGTGGCCCCTACAAGGCGGCCGGTATCTCCATCTATCGACACCCTCCACTGCTTGTCTTTGTCTGAGCCTCTTAATACATTTCCCTCACCGGCCATAGAAAGCAGTAGTATCGGTTGCCCTGCGCTGTCAGTATGCCTAGTCACTCCGCGCTGGATTTTGGCCTGCTGTCCCATAACCGGTAAGACTACTCTGTCTTCTATCTCCACGCCCAAATCCATCAAGTACGGATCTATATTACCTCCTTGTAAATCCTCATGATAATACACGCCCGACTCTTCTCTGCGACCCTCTTCCGGCATCCAAGACGTAGCACTTATAAAATCCATGGCATAAATCATCATGTCACGGGCTAAAAGCACCGTACTGGGCGATATATTCTCCGAATTGGAACTGCGCTCATAAGGCATAATCTAATTATACTCTTATATTAGCTTGTGATGATTTCCGTCAGCTTCTTTACGTTTTCTTCTAGCTGATTCTTGCCTCTGGCTTCGACGTTTAGACGCAATAACGGCTCGGTATTGCTGGGCCGGACATTGAACCACCAATCCTCATAATTAACACTTAAACCATCGAGCCTGTCTTCTTCGCCACCTGCAAAGGCGGTAGCTATCTTCTCAATAGCCGCATTCTTGTCCTCAACTTCGAAGTTAATCTCCCCGCTTTGGACGTATGCGCTTCGGAAACGGTCTGCCAGCTCTGAAAGACTTCTACCCGTCGCGCTCAGAACACTTATAGCTACCATCGCAGCCACTAGGCCGGAATCGGCTGACCAGTTATCCCTGAAATAGTAGTGCGCCGAATGCTCTCCGCCGAACGGCGCATCGTGCTCGCGCATCGCAGCTTTAATGTATGAATGCCCCACTCTGGTTCGAATCGGCGTACCGCCATTAGCACGGATGGTCTCAGGCACCACTCTCGAGCAGATCGCATTGTGCAGAATGGTACTACCGGGATGCTCGGTCAAGAAATGCTCAGCCAATATGGCAGTGAGCACGCTGCCTGTCACGACTTGCGCCTTCTCATCTACCAACACTACTCGGTCGCCGTCTCCGTCAAAAGCCAAGCCAAGATCCAATTTCTTATCAAGTATCGTCTGTTTCAACGCATCCAGGGTCTCCTCTTTGAGCGGATTGGCTTCATGATTAGGGAAGCTACCGTCCAGCTCAAAGAACAACGGCTCTATGCTCAGTGGCGTCTTGCCATCAAGTCGCGGAACTACCAGTCCGGCCATGCCATTACCGGCATCGACCGCTATATTGAACGGGCTCAAATCCCTAGCGAAGCTAATCGCATGCTCCACCCATTCGTCCATTATGTCTTGTTCTATCAATCCTCCTTCGTCTTGAGACTCAAGCTTATCCTCGGCTACCAACTGCTTAATATCTGCCAAGCCGGTATCCACACCAATCGGTCGCGCCCCTTCTCGGCATATCTTCATGCCGTTATAAGCACCGGGGTTGTGGCTGGCCGTAACGACTATTCCTCCGGCGGCTTCCAGGTGCCCCACGGCAAAATACAGCATATCGGTAGCCACGCGACCGATATTTATCACGTCACGACCCTGACTCCGCATCCCTTCAATTACAGACATGGCCAACTCTTCAGAGTCTTTACGCATGTCATAGCCCACTACTAATGGTTTACTTACGGTATCTGATGAATTATTCGTCAGAAAGTGCGCGAAGGCCGCCCCTACTTTTCTAGCCACCTTTGGGTTTAATTCGTCCGGCACCAGTCCTCTTATGTCATATGCTTTGAAAATATTATCTAGACTCATTATTCAGGAATTCTCCATTACTACATAATTGACAATACCACATCAAACGATAGACAATGTTTCCGTCTAGGGAGAGACCCTGGAT
>SLRF01000037.1 GCA_007131065.1 Candidatus Saccharimonadota bacterium | reverse complement strand
GGTCGGCATGATTCGCGAAATACTGAATAAAAGCAACCGAGCTTTTGAGCCGTTAGATTATATATACGTTGAGGACAATAGGGGCGTATTGGTGGGCATTGTATCCTTAAGGCAGTTATTTGTGCAAAAAAGCGATGAATCTATAGATTCATTCATGAACGACGAGGTAGTGTCGGTATCTTTAGATACCGATCAAGAGCATGTAGCGCTATTAGCACTACAACATGAACTTAAATCAGTACCTGTACTCGATGGAGATAAGATATACGGTGTAGTACCAGCACACAAAATACTGAGCATACTCAACGATGAGCACGTAGAGGATTTACTGAAAGAAGCCGGCGTTGTCCAGGAAGGTCTTAGCTCTAATACAAGCTCTTTACAGCAGGTAAAGGGAAGGATTCCTTGGCTACTCTACGGTACTGTAGGTGGCTTACTCGCCGCAGGTGTAGTGCAGTATTTTGAAGGTGCATTAGCCGAGCGTTTATTACTGGCAGCATTCATACCCACGATAGTTTATTTAGCCGACGCCGTAGGCAATCAAGTACAGACATTGTATGTACGTGCATATGCCTTCGGATTGTCGCAACAGCTCTCAAAGACTATCGTGCGCGAGCTGGGTATATCATTGGTCATCGGTCTAATCATAAGCATAGCCTTGTCACTAACCGCTTATTTATGGTTCCAAGATCCCCTACTGGGCATGATACTGCTCGGTGCGACCATGGCAAGTATAGTTTTTGCCAGCATTGTGGCAGTAATCATGCCGTGGCTATTCATACGATTAGGTCGCGACCCGGCAGTCTCCAGTGGACCTCTTGGAACTATCATCCTAGACGTCAGCAGTATAATCATATATTTCTTAGTAGCAGAATTCGTGCTATCCCGAATCGGCATCTAAAAGTAGTAAAAATTTGCTACAATACTGCTAATGCTTAGTAGAGATAGTTTCACGAAATTTAGACAGGATCGTTCAGTCCATGTCATTCAGCTGATAATCGCTGTGGCTATATTTGTAGATTACTCGATTACGAATACCATATCTGATTTTATGGGTGGCTGGTTCTATCTACTGCCGATCTTGGCTATCACCCCGTCGCTATTTTTCCCAGTTGGTGACTACACAACACCACGTGTACGCAAGCTTCTACTCGTACTGCACCACTCGATAGCAGCTACTTTACTAGTGGTATTTACCGATATTTTCGGTCCATACTTTCAACTTTTAGTTCTATTACTCTTTACAGCTGCTATCTGGTACGGAATAAGGGGTGTAATCTACAGTTTACTCGCCAGCTACGCCACCATATCGCTAGCACTTTGGCACCAACTGGAGATCTACACCAGGTACGTAGTATACGAAGCGGGACTCTATGCACTGAGCTTGGCCATATTGGCGTTACTGTTCGAAAGAATTGTAAAACACCAGAGGAAACATGCAGATACGCAAGATGAGGCCAATGAGAGTCTATATTTTGAACGTACTCGCTTGCTAAGTTTAATTAACAGCATGGCCGATGCTGTAATAGCTACGGATCAGAAAGGCACTATACTTCTATACAACGGGGCTGCACTGGAACTGTTCGATACCAACAAATCGCTACATGACGAATCTATCCAGAGCTTAGCTGAATTCAAAAAGAGTGATGGCAGTACATTTAATGTAGTAACCGAAGCTTCGAAAAGAAGTGGCACCATGGTTCGCGAAGATATTGGCTTTGAGGCGGCAGACGGCTCCAACGTAGATCTAAGTATTAGTGTATCTCCGGTCTTAACTCCTGGATCAACTCGTAATGAAGCTGGTTATATAATGGTTCTGCGAGATATAACCAAGCAAAAAACACTAGATGAGCAAAAAGACGAATTTATATCGGTGGCATCGCATGAACTTAGAACCCCGATAGCTATAGCCGAAGCCAACATATCTACAGCGATGCTACCGAAATTCTCAGAAGAATTAAGCGAAGAGGGTAGAAAGCTACTAGAACAAGCGCACGAGAACGTGGTGTTTCTCAGCAGCTTAGTGAGTGACCTGCACGTTCTAGCGCAGGCTGAGAAGGGGCACCTAGAAGTAGATATATCTGAGGTCGACCCGAAAGAATTTATCGAAAAAATGATTTTAGACTATGAGACCCAGGTCAAAGAAAAGGGACTGAAGCTCAAGACAAAAGTTGCTGATGATTTAGGAGCCATTCACACCAGCTATGATGCACTACGTGAGATTATGCAAAATTACATTACTAACTCTATAAAATACACCGAGAAAGGTTACATCTTACTTAAAGCCTACAGGGATGATGAAGGTAAGGGTGTAGTATTTGCGGTAGAAGATAGTGGCATAGGCATATCGGCTACCGACCAAAAACATGTGTTTGAAAAGTTTTATCGCTCAGAAGACTATCGTACAAGGCAAAGCGGCGGGACTGGTTTGGGTCTATACATCACTAAGCGACTATTAGAGCGCATGGGTGGAGAGGTATGGTTCGAAAGTAAATTGAACAAGGGTTCAACATTCTATTGTTTACTGCCGGATAGACCCAAGAAAAAGAAATCGCGCAAAAGCGCCCGCAAAGATTAATTAACCGGACGATTCTTCCAGCGCACTTCACCTTTACGATGGCGGTAGGCAGACACAGGCAATAAAAATATATCTACAAAGCATGATATCGGGAGCAATATAGCTGCGACTACAGGATGATTACTGAGTTCACGTGCTGTTAGCCAAAAGACAATTAATAAAACGGGGTAGAGCCAAGGAGTAAACGATAGTATTAATAGCGGCAATAAAGCCAAGAAAGCATGCCCCAGTCCCAGTGCTGTAAAGCGAGTATAGAGCGGATAGAGATAGCGAACCCTAGATTCTATCAAGGCGCTCGGTGATTTAATCAAAAGAGCTGAATCCTGAGAACTCCTCAGGAGCTGATAGTTTCCCTTGCGCGCAAAATCTCTACTTATCTTAAGTTCAGCTAGTATTTCTGTCTTATAACGTTCGTATCCGCCGTGTGCAAAGTACGCCTCCTTATTAAAGGCCATCAACCCGCCGAATGCCCCTACATGTGGAGTGGTAATTTTTCCGCTTAGACGTATAAGCCAATGCAGGAGTGGCATAGATGATAATGCAAACTTCGACTGGACAATAAGTTGTGGCAGTATCGATACTACCTGCGCCTCCCCAGTAACAAGCCTATGCACGATACGATTGAAGCTTCTAGAGCGCAATATGACACTACTGTCGCAGAAAACTATATAATCTCCACTAGCTTCGCGTGCTAACTGATGCAATGCCCAGTTCTTACCGGTCCAGTGTGGCTGCGGTTCGGTGCCTGACACGAAACGCACCCCATCCTGGGCAAATGATCTTATTCTCTCGATGGTATTATCCGAAGAGTTATCATCGAGAGCAATTATCTCTAGTTTTGGATAGTCGAGTCCTAGAGCCTGATGCAGGGTGTTGGTAATTTTATCGCCTTCATCTCGCACTGGTATCAGAAGTGATACTGTCGGCGGCGTGAGCTTAGCCTTCGGCGCAAGCTTCTGTTTGTGCGTATTCAGGCTTGCAAAAGCCAACAATCCTAACAATGTGCTAAACAATAAATAAATAAACATTCTACTTAAGTATGCTAGCATACTCGCAGGACTGAAATCACCGATGTGGATATATTCGGTCGCCACTGATTGACACCTTATAGACGTCCGTGTATTATTGACTAAAGGCACAAATTTGAGGCTTTTTTTATTTGATGAGGAAAGATATATGACATCGCTACTTCGATACTTTAAGGAGTCGTGGCAAGAACTAGAAAAAGTTACATGGCCGGATAGAAAAACCGCTGTGAAGCTAACTATAGCAGTAGTCATACTTTCATTGATGGTGGGTGGATTTATAGCAGCTGTCGACTTCGGACTCGTCGAAGTATTACAGCAACTAATCTTAGGACTGTAGGAGAAATACATGAGCAAAGCACAAACAGAAGCGAAGAGAGAATGGTATGCCATACATACTTACTCTGGATATGAAGACAAGGTGTCCGAAAACATCAAGCAACGAGCCGCCACGCTAGATCTTGCCGATAAGATATTTGATGTTATCGTGCCGAAAGAAAAACAGATTGAGATCAAAAACGGTAAACGACGCGTAGTAGAGAAGAAGATATTCCAAGGCTATGTATTGGTAGAGATGATCCTAGAAGAGGACTCCTGGTACGCTGTGCGCAATACACCAAACGTGACCGGATTCGTCGGAAGCGGTGATGAACCAACACCGGTAGATGATGATGAGATCCGTTCTATCAAAAAACGAATGGGAGTAGAAGAGCCGAAATACAAGATTAACTTCTCTCCAGGCGAGGCGGTAAACATTACGGACGGACCATTTAAGGGATTTGATGGAAATATATCTGAAATAGATGAACAAAAAGGAAAGATCAAGGTTCTTGTAAATATATTCGGACGAGAGACACCGGTCGAACTGGATTCACTACAAGTAGAAAAGGTCTAATCTCAATAAGCTACGAATTATTCACGAAGGGAGACAACGATGGCGAAGAAAGAAAAGAAAGTTATAGCGAACATAAAGATGAAGATTCCTGCTGGCCGGGCTACACCAGCCCCACCCGTAGGCTCTATACTTGGTCAGTATGGTGTAAACATGATGGATTTTATCAACCCGTTCAACGAACAGACCAAAGACATGAAGGGCGAACTGCCTGTTTACGTAAAACTATATGAAGATAGAAGCTTTTCTTTTACTGTTAAGGGTAGGCCGACCGACGACATAATCCGAGAAAAGCTCGGTATCGATAAAGCTTCTGGTGAGCCAAACCGTGAAAAGGTGGGCAAGCTTACCGACGCTCAGCTTACTGAGATAGCTGAAGAAAAGATGCAGGACATGAACACAGAAGACATCGAGCAGGCCAAGCGAATAGTCGCCGGTAGCGCTCGAAGCATGGGTGTCGAGATAGAGAAGTAATTCTTAAGATAGTTTCAATAATTTAATGTGGGAGATAGAACCAACTATCATTTGCACCACGCAAAGGAGAACGAAATGGCAAGCGAAGCAGACATCAAGAAGATGAAAAGAGGAGAGCTGAATGCTCTCGCCACCGAATACGGCTTAAACCCTGACGATTATTCACGAGCTGATGATCTGAAGACAGCAATCTTTGATTATTTAAAAGAAGAGTCCAAGGCTACGACAGAGAAGAATCAAAAAGCCGATACTGAAAAAAGCGAAACTACAGACGATAAAGTAGAGACCTCTAGCAAGAAAGCTCCTAAGGCCAACCCTCCCAGGCCTCGCATAGAGAGGCGCAGCAAGCGTTATCGTAGCGCTGTAGAGAAGACCGGAGGCAATAAGGAACGACCGCTCGATGAAGCTATTAAGGTAGTCAAGGAAGCTTCTACTGTGAAATTCGATGCTTCTGTCGAAATTCATGTAAATCTAGGCGTGGATCCTAAGCAGTCAGATCAGCTCATTCGTGGAAGTGTCGTCTTGCCACACGGTAGTGGAAAGACTCAGAAAGTTGCAGCACTAGTGCCTGACGAACTAAAAGACAAAGCCAAAAAGGCGGGAGCCGACGAGGCCGGAAACGAGACTCTACTGAAGAAGATAGAAAAAGGTACTCTAGACTTCGATATATTGGTAGCGCACCCGGACATGATGCGAGATCTAAGCAAGCACGCTAAGACTCTAGGGCCGCAAGGACTGATGCCTAGCCCAAAGGCTGGAACAGTGACAACAGACATCGAAAAGACTGTAAAGGAACTAAAGGCCGGACGCATAGAATATCGCGTAGATCGATATGGAATCATCCATCAGATAGTTGGCCGGGTAAGCTTCGATGACAAGCAACTACGGGAGAACGTCGAGGCGCTTATGTCGGTCATAAGAGCTTCCAAGCCCAGTTCTACAAAAGGTGTATATCTAAAGAAAGTGACACTGACCTCCAGTATGGGTCCTGCGGTCAAAGTCCCGACTAGCGAATTCTAGTTACAGATTTATTGATCTTTACCAATCACGCTAGTGCTTGCACGTTTTTTGAAGTCCATACATAATTCATAAAATACGTAATAGGGACATGTAGATGAGCGAAGTACCGTCTAGGCTTAATGGAGATATATCTTTTCCAGACATACACGATGCATTCGCTAATTCTTCATATGGTGACACCCTAGACTCAACAATTAGATACGATCGCTATCGACCAGAACATATCGACCAACATGAGTGGACAAAAACACTAGGCGCTGATGTTAACGGCCTGAGACATATGCCTATAACTTACGGTGTTACAAGAGTGTTTCTGCGAGACCAGCGCGAAGCAAGGGCGGACAGTAGTATTACTTTAAATGAAGATGAAGAGCGCATTTTACTACTTGCAGCTCAGATTCATGATTGGCAAGAAGCTGTAGTAGGTGATATTAATTTCGAATTGAGAACTGCTGAGGATGAGGAAGAAGAACATACAGTATTCTCCGAAATGTTCGATGAATTTTTTGATACTAATGACCCACAATATAAAAATGTTAAGTTTGCAGTTGAAACAACTATATTCGATAGGGAATCCAAACTAGGAAGAGCCTTCAATGCAGTCGAGCGAGCTGGCTATATCAGAACCGGACTACGTGCTTATGAGAAAAGCAAAGAAGTTGAAGACCAAGAATTGTCTGAACATCTGGAATGGTTAAGTGCTGGTGTACTGTCGAATCAGATAACAACCTTGTTGGAGTACGAGCAGGAGTATCCTTTCATCGCCAGATATCTAGATGAATGTGCTGATGTAATCGACGAAGTGTATGAATCACTCGACGAAGGAGTGTTTATTCGGCATGGGCAGACTGAATCAATTCGACACGATGCTTACGGACACAGTCGGAAAGCCTGGCAAAACAGAGGGCTTGGAAAATCTGCCGGAGTTATGAAACGAGAAGCTTATGACAGGGGTGTTTTCGGTACGGGTCCAAATCTAGAGAAACGACTAATACTAGATTACGAAGAATTAGAACGGCAAATTGATGCATGTAGAACCTTAGGTATGAAGATTGTACTAACATCTGGCTCTTTCGACGTAAAACATGTAGGGCATGAACGGTATCTATATATGGCGCACCAACGCGGAGACATCTTAGTAGTGGGTGTGGACAGCGACAGGAAGATACAGCAACGCAAAGGTATAAACAGGCCTATTAATCCAGAAACGGAAAGACTTGAGTCATTGGTTCATTTACGATACGTGGACTTTGTAACTCTTAAAGAGCATGAAGACCCTAAATGGCATTTAATTAAAACTGTACGGCCAGACACGCTTATAGTTACTCAGGAAACTTATGATCGAGAAGATATATTAAAGCTAGAGGAGTACTGCGGTGAGATTACGGTACTTCCACCGCAAGCAACTACTTCAACCTCCGCACAAATCGGGAGGTTCCTAAAGG
>SLRF01000014.1 GCA_007131065.1 Candidatus Saccharimonadota bacterium | reverse complement strand
CATCTAATAGTACCAGATGACCCCAAGGGAAGGAATTATTGCATGTATATGCAATCTTCGAACTCGTCGCTTCGCGACTGACGAGTTCTCGTCTGTATATTCCGTCTCACTTCATTTACCTGGTATACCATGAGCGAGCAGAGCGAGTCGAATGGTGCCGGAGGAGAGACTTCCGCCTTCGCATAAAGCTTCGGCGGACCTTGCTTCTCGTCTCAGTTTAAAATCGACATCTTCTTGATTAATCCGGCGTAGCCTAAATGGCGAAGCCTGGATGGTGCCGGAGGAGAGACTCGAACTCTCACGATCACAAAGGATCACTAACCCCTGAAGCTAGCGCGTCTGCCAATTCCGCCACTCCGGCAAGTTCTCTAGTGATAAGCAACTAGTAACTGTAAGTAAATTATATCTACATCCTGCCCCATAGTGAACTACGTCCTACTTTAGGGCTAACGTGCCCTGTACAAGTGGTGCCGGAGGAGAGACTCGAACTCTCACGTCCAAAAGGACACTAGGTCCTAAACCTAGCGCGTCTGCCAATTCCGCCACTCCGGCGCCAGCTATACAGGATTAATCTGTCAATTCCACTTGTCCCGCACCTTTTGCATTGACAAAAGGTGGAATACCAATTCTTTGAATTGGTGCGGTGGCCACTCCGGCATATCTTTGATTATATCAAAAAGGTCCGATTCGGACCTCCACGATTATAATCTATAACTCCTACCAATAAAACACCTACTTCCTGATATAGACAGATATCATACTATCTCCATACCGACGACTTTTGCGCAACTTGAAGCCATCTAGGTCTACGGGGTCCTTTCTCCTGGGGTGCTTATAGGCAAATACTCGCTTACTGCGATTTGAAAGTTGACCTAACGGCGCGTGATCTATTTCAGGAAACGGCGGATCGGCAAAAACTATATCAAACTGCTCGTCTCCTTCACTCAGCCATACAATTATTGGCTGTCTATCGATTTGTAGCTCCGAATCTATGCCGAGATTCTCGGCATTTTGTGTACAAGCCGCTATAGCATCCGCGTCACTGTCTACTGCTACCGCTCTTTCCACGCCACGACTAATAGCTTCACAGGCCATACTTCCACTTCCAGCATAGGCATCTAGAAAAGACAGCCCCGATATATCGCCTAGCATGGCAAAAAACGCTTCCTTAGCACGGTCTGATATTGGACGTGTAACGTCTGTCTTTGGACTCACTAATCTATGCCCTTTGTACTTTCCAGATATTACACGCATTAAGACTTACCTATGCCGGCTTCTTCCGCAGCCAATATCCATATCACTGCTAGGGTCTGGATAATAGTCGGGGCCAGTTGCTTGCGAACCATTCGCGCCAAGCCTATAGTCCAGCTCGATTCGTAGAAACGATCATACATCCTAAGTTGGTGTATAGCAGAAGCTTGATCTCGGAAAAAGTCTATTGCCCCCATTCTACGGGCTTGTCTGAGTTTTAGCGGACTTAGTGGCTCACGAAAACTTCCCGTTAGTACGGCAGCCGCTACTCCGGCTTCGAAATGTATATGAGTTGATAGTAGGCCTTTACTGCCCCACATCTGCCAATTATTTCGTAGCGCCTGGCGACGGCTATCTCCCTGTATTATCACTTTGTTTCTACGCTTGCGGAACTCCTGTTTGCCAGCAGAATACATCAAGTGAAGCTCCTCTTCATACGGATAGTGGTGCGCAGGAGTAAGCCCATCAACTACAGTATGTGCTAGCCACGCCGCTTCAAAGGCGGCACGAGTATTGCTTTCCGCTTTTAGCGCATTAACTAATGATCGGTAATGATTCTCTAAATGATCAATAAGCGGGCCTACGCCCTCGTCGGGGTCATAAAAATGGCTGGGTTCTTCGTGTCTGTGCGGAGTCTTGACCTTTATGCCGTCCGGACCGTTATATCCTTCGAAGTGTTGTATCCTATCGAGCGGCGGAAATTTTGCTACAGTCACAAATCGCAAAATCTGCCTATAGGCATTGCGGTTGAATTTCTGGTGTGCACCAAGCCAATTGGCAGTGTATTTGGACGTTATGAAGCCAGCGTACATACGTTGCGCCAGAACCTTTCATATTATCGATTACTATTCATTGTTTGGGTCTAACCTAATTCGCAACCCGGCTTAATCACCAGTATAGCAAGTTTTATCAAGCGCTGTAGCAACCTAATTAGCGCTGACCCGTGTATATACACGGGTAATAGCTTGCTTAAGGCCCGGTTGGATATCTATATTTTCTGTAGATTCTGCCGCAGACCGTGCCTTCTCAATAAGTTCACTATCACTTAGGCTTGCGAGCTTAAAATCTAGTGCTCCATGTTGCCTCAATCCATACAGCTCTCCAGCACCACGCAGTTCCAGGTCTTTCTCAGCTAAAGTAAAGCCGTCGCTATAGCGCTCCATCAGACTCAATCTGTGTTTAGCCTGATCGGTCATAGTTGTTTTCAGATAGCAATAAGCTTGATCACCACTACGCCCTACGCGTCCGCGCAGTTGGTGCAGGGTCGCCAGACCGAATCTCTCAGCACCCTCTACCAACATGACATTTGCACCGGAAATGTCTACTCCCACCTCTACTACAGTAGTGGATATCAGAACGTCGATCTTTTTGTTTGCAAAATCGGCCATTATCGATTGCTTCTCTTCGTTTTTAAGCCGTCCGTGCATGGTCGCTATCTTTACATCCTTCCAATACTTACGCAGAGTTTTTAATTGTGCCTCGACACTCATCACACCCAAAGTGTCCGAGTCTTCAATCAGTGGACATACTACGAATACCTGGGCACCGTCATTTATATGCGTATATATCTCCTCATATAACGCCCGAGCGTTGTTTTTAATGTATGTTTTTACCGGCTTCCTCCCCGGAGGCATTTGACGAATACTGGATATATCCAAATCCCCATACACCGTAAGCGCCAGGCTTCTAGGTATAGGAGTAGCAGACATGCTGAGAGTATGCGGCATATACTTATCCGACTTCTGCAAGAGTCTGCGTTGTTCCACTCCGAAACGATGCTGCTCATCTATTACCAGTAATCCCAGGTGCTTAAATCGAACTTCGGGACTCAGGAGCGAATGCGTACCTACTACTATTAAAGCGTCGCCGGAACGAATTCGTTCATAGATTTGTTGTTTTTTCTTGGCACTTACACCGGAGGTTAATATCTCTATATCCACATCGAATCCATCCAAGAATTCCTTGAGTGAATCAAAGTGCTGCCTGGCCAGTATTTCAGTAGGAGCGAGAAATGCCACTTGTAAATCTGCCCGTATGACACCCAAGGCCGCAAGCGCCGCTACGACCGTCTTTCCGCTACCGACATCTCCTTGCAGTAGACGGTTCATAGGATGCTTGCTATTCATGCTCTTGATAATTCGCCATGCAGACTTCCTCTGATCGTCTGTCAGTTCGAACGGCAATCTATCCGTAAACTCACGGGCCAAATCAGTGTCGAACTCCACTTTCCTGGTTATAGCTGTCTGTAATTCACTCTTTATGTCTTTGACAGCAAGTAGTAGTAAATACAGTTCCTCAAAAGCCAGTCGAAAACGAGCGGACGCAAGATTTTTATTACTACTAGGAAAATGTATCTCTTTAATAGCTAGATTTTTTTCCATCAAATCATAACGGGAGCGGATATCCTCTGGCACCGGATCGTCCACCGATACACTATCGAGCACCTGTAGTAGCATTCTCCTTATCTGTTTAGAACTCAAACCTGCCGTCTCCGGATAAACCGGAACTATTCTGGCCGTGTCCTTAGTAAACGTAGATACTCGCTCCACCACCGGATTCTGCAACGCGAACTGCTGATATCTAAATGCCAAATCCCCAGAAGCGTAAATCTCTGTACTTTTTGGCAATTGCTTCGAGAGGTATGGCTGATTAAACCACACAGCTTTAATTTCCCCGCTGTCATCTTCTATTATCGCCTCCGTAATAGAGCGGCCACGTGCGCTCGACCGGTTCGTTATTTGGTTTATTCTACCCTTAACTGTGACAGGGCCGGGGTTTACATCGGCAATACGCTGGATAGTCGAATAGTCATCATACCGCCGTGGATAATGTAGCAGTAGATCCTCTAGATTGAGGATTCCTAACTTTCCCAGTTTAGTCGCTACTACTTCACCTACTCCGCTCAGAACTTTTACGCTGTCAGAAAGGCGCATTGTTATTCTTCAGTTAATCTAATTCTTACAAAACGCCTTTTTCCGGCTTGTAGTACTACCCCATTTGTAAGCTCAACATTGTCATCTGTAAGCTTGCGGCCATCAAGTTTCACTCCTCCTTGCTGAATGAGTCTTCGAGCCTCGGACTTACTAGAAACTAATTCCGTCTCTAGAAGTAATTGTGGCAAATCCCACTTCCCAGAATCTAGTTTTACTTCAGTGATATCCTCTGGCAGTTCGCCTTTGCTGAACTGGCTATCGAATGCGGCAGCTGCCGCTTCAGAAGACTCCTCTCCGTGGTATATAGACACAATCTCCTTGGCTAATCGAGCTTTTACCTCTTTCGGGTTAGTGTCCTCTAGTTGAGAACGTAGCACCTCTATCTCCTCGCCGGATAAGTCTGTACACAATTCGAAGTAGTGCATTATCAGATCATCGTTTATGCGCATGACTTTGCCATACATATCGTTCGGTTCGTCGTCTATCCATATACAGTTCGCCCAAGATTTGCTCATCTTCCTTCCATCGTCGGACTGCAGTAATTCGTAAGTGATTATGTGTTGCGGATCTTGTCCGTAGTTTTTCTGGATGGTCCGACCTGCAAGTAGATTGAAGAGTTGATCGGTCCCTCCTATCTCTACATCAGCACGAACTGCCACCGAATCGTAACCTTGCAAGAGCGGGTACTGGAATTCTTGCAGGCCTATACGGCTCTCCGCCTTAAAGCGCTTAGAGAAATTATCTCGCTCTATCATCTGTGCTACTGAAAACAACTGATTGATCCTCATCCATTCGTCCAGCTGCATATCCTCGAACCACTCGTGGTTATAATGGAACTCTACCTTACTTAGATCGAAAATCCGGCTTAAGTGCTGTTCGTATCCCTTCATGTTGGCTTTGACTTCTTCAGTAGTTAGCAACTGCCTCTCACTATCCTTATCTGAAGCGTCGCCGATTCTACCGGTAAAACTGCCTATTATAAGTACTACCTGGTGTCCCTCGTCTTGAAAGTGTTTGAGCTTGCGCATGGTCGCGGCATGCCCGATGTGTATACGGCTACCGGTAGGATCTATGCCGTATTTAATCCTTAGCGCCTGGCCAGACTTTAGTTTCTTCTCTAGTTCATCCCGTACGATGATATCTCTGCTTGAGCGGAATAATAATTCGTTCATAATCTATATGATATAGCACCCTGGGTAGATTAACCAAAAGCTTATGTGAAAGTGAATGTTTTTGCTATAATACAATTCGTATATTTTGGAGAGGGTGGAACAACCTTATACTTATGGAACAGTTCAGTAAAATCAAGCAATCAATAGCCAAGCGTATATCTGATATGAAGAAATCTACGAGCAAATCAAAATCGCCTGCAAAAGGTAGGAAATCGCCCGCAAAAAACACTCGACGTACGACCTCTGCTACTAGCAAGAAGAGCGCTAAAAAGCCTACCTCCAAGAAAACGACTATGTCTGCATCCTCGCCACCAATAATATGGTGGGAGCGTTGGCTATGGTACCTTCATCCCCGTCGCTTCCGCGATTGGTGGTTCACAAAAGCAGGTGCACTAGCAGCCCTGAGGATAGTCGGAGTAGCCTTCGGGATTTTATTGCTTGCGATAATCGCACTATTTCTATATTTCGCCAAAGACCTCCCCAGTCCCGGTCAGATTAATGCCCGAGTACTAGAACAAACTACTCGTTTCTATGATAGGACTGGTGAACACGTACTATACGAAGTCTACGGGGATAAAAACCGCACCTTCATCGATTTAGGTGACATGGGGCCTTACGTGGCCAACGCCACTATAGCCATCGAGGATCGCAACTTCTACGACCAAGGAGCCTTCAGTTCACTGGGCATCATACGTGCGGCTGTATACAACGTCTTCAATCTCGACCGAGCCGGACTGCAGGGTGGTTCGACTATCACTCAGCAATACGTTAAGAACGCGCTTCTTACTGACGAACAGACCCTTACCCGCAAAATAAAAGAACTTATACTCTCCATTCAGATAGAGCAACTCTACGACAAAGACGACATTCTCGAACTATACCTAAACGAAATCGGTTATGGAGCTCAAGCCTATGGCGTGCAAGCCGCCAGTCAAATGTACTTCTGTAAGGACGCAGAGGAGTTAACCCTAGACGAAGCCGCTATGCTTGCCGCGCTCCCGCAGGCACCTACCTTCTATTCGCCGTACGGCCAGAATGTTGAATTTTTAGAGAATCGTATCGGTATCGTACTTAATCTCATGGTAGAGCAAGGCTATATAGATGAAGAGGAAGCCGAAGAGGCCAGAGAGCGCGATACATTAGCGCATGTCAATGAAACTCCCGAAGCATTTCGTGACATCAAGGCACCTCATTTTGTACTTAGAGCTCAAGAACAGCTTGAAGAAGAGTACGGTGCACAGGAAGTAATTCAAGGTGGCTGGAGAATCATTACTACTATAGACTTAGACATGCAAGAAGCCGCCGAAGCAGCAGTCGCTAGTAACATGGACGTCATAGATGCCGGAGGCGGAAACAACGCCGCCCTAGTAGCTACCGACCCCAAAACATCGCAAGTTCTAGCCATGGTAGGTTCGCGCGATTTCTCCCAGCCTGGATATGGCGCCTACAACGCAGCTACTGCCCGACGCCAACCCGGATCGAGCTTCAAACCCTACATTTACGCCCAGGCCTTTTCTGATACCGATGAATGGGGAGCTGGAAGCATAATGTACGACGTACGCACAGATTTCGGTGGCGGATACGAACCGAACAACTACGACCGTACATTCCGAGGCAATATGACTGTCCGCTCATCTCTCGCCCAATCACGCAACATACCGGCCGTTAAAATGCTCTACATTACCGGCCTAGAAAACACACTCGAGCTAGTCGAACGCATGGGTATTACCACGCTATCCGATCCTAGCAATTACGGACTCAGCCTGGTTCTTGGTTCCGGCGAAGTACAACTAAACCAGCATGTAAACGCATTTGAAACTTTTGCCAACGGCGGCATGCATCGGGATCAAGTAACTATCCTGGAGATTACCGACTCGCGTGGCGACACTATAGAAGAGTGGGAGGAAGAGGAAGGTGAACGCATTTTCGACGAAGAAGTAGCCCACTTAATATCTGACATACTGTCCGACGACGCCGCTCGTGCACCGACATTCGGTAGCAACAGCCCGTATTTCAACGTTGCCGGCCACACCGTAGCGGCCAAGACCGGAACCACCGACAACTTCCGTGACGGCTGGATACTTGGATACACTTGCGACCTGGCAGCCGGAGTCTGGGCCGGACACAACGAGAACCAAGCCATGACTGTAGCTACTGATG
>SLRF01000061.1 GCA_007131065.1 Candidatus Saccharimonadota bacterium | reverse complement strand
CTACTTGTTGACCCCCGACATCATACCGGTCATCGAGAACTTAGATGTAGGAGCTGGCGGTGAAATCGTGCTGGCAGATGCAGTACATGAGTTAGCCCAGCAGACTCCGGTATATGGCAAGGCGATTGACGGAATTTATCATGATACTGGAGACAAATTGCGCTACGTACAAGCAGTAGTGGACATGACTCTCTCGCATCCGGAAATGGGTGGTGAATTTCGCGAATACCTCAAGAACAAAGACTTCTAGTAATCGTCTCGTTTTATAGGCTTACTGAAGGCTCATAAGCTTTACCAGAGTAGGTTTAGCCTGTAGCATAGGAAGTATGGAAGCATTTGAAATTCTAGTCATCATACTCAGCGTTATGCTGGCGATATTCCTGCTACTTAGCATTATTATCGCCATTAAGATGTTGCAGCTCATGCGCAAAGTAAACTACACGCTCGAGAAAGTGGAGAAGTTTACCAACAGTTTAGGGGCGAATCTGCTCATAGGACTGCGTAAGAATATCAATTTCTCGGCGATGGTTTCAGCAGCGTTTACGGCTGCTCGCAAGGCCTACAAGAAGCGGGAAAAGAAGAAAGATCAGGAAGGTTAGTGATATAATCGGCTGATTTTTCTTGTCCTAGGCGATATAATATTAACTATCAGATAATAAACGGAGCGACTACAATGGCAGACAAAGAGAAGAAGCAAGGCAATAAAGGTAAATTCGCACTCGGCGCATTACTAGGTGCAGCGGCCGGTGCTATAGGCGGTGTATTGTTTGCGCCGAAAAGTGGTGAAGAGACTCGCAAAGACATCAAGAACAAAGCTAGCGAAGTAGAGGGCGACGTAAAAGAGAAGGCAGGGGAAGTACGACGCAAAGCTGAATCGACCACTAAAGAGGCTAAAGAGACCGGGTCACGACTTAGCAGAAAAGTTAAAGAAGTAGCTAGGGCCAGCAAAGAGGCTGTAACTGCAGATACGGAGACCGGCTCCAAGCTCAAGCAAAAGGAAGCGGAAGTCCGTGCCAAGGATCTTAAGCGCGATGTCAAGAAGACAGCTGAAAAAGCTAAGAAATAGCTAAAAATGAAGCGATGAAAAAACAAAAAGATAAAAAACAACCCACCACCGAAGAAGAATACGCAGCCTTAGGTAAGGCGCTTACTAGAGCGATAGTCCGAGACAACATCAAAGTCTCTACCAATTGGCTCAGTTTTATAGCCATCAGCCTAGTGCGAGGTCTATTTGTAGGGTTAGGCAGTATCATCGGTGCCACCATATTGGTGGCATTGGTGGTGTGGATTCTCAATGCATTTGATAGTTTGCCGATAATCGGTGAATGGCTGGAGCGAGTGCAGGAATCTATACAGAGAGGTCCCGAGCAGTTGCCGTAGGGCTTACACCTTACTAGTTCTAAAGTTTAAAGTTTATAAAGTCAAGCTTAGGTTATAGGTTATAGTTGTCAGGTATTAGCATACTATTGAATAAATATTTTTTGTACTTCAACTACAACCTAAAAACTAACACCTAACACCTACGAACGAGGGTCTAGGGGTTAGTACTTTGTATATAGGAGAGGTGACAGTTGTTAGGTTTAAGCGTTAGGTTGCGCGTTAAAATTGTTAATTATCCGCTATCAGCTATCAGCTAAAACCTATAACCTAGTTAAAGCTTGACCGCTTTGAAATAGTTGTGTAAAGTAGACATATATCCTATGAAATAACATAAAAACAAGTTAAGAGGAAAAAATGAAAAACCGCTCTAATATCAAATATAAGCTGTCACTTCGCCACAAAATTCTAGCTATCTCCCAGATAGCTGTTTTGGCTGTAGCCGCTATCCTTCCTGCCAGCTTACAAGCTGCGCAATTGGAGAATAGACAGCTTCAGCTCAGTTCTGCAGCTTCGGGAGCAAACAACGTCGAGTATACGTTTACTTTTGACGCAACTAGCTCTGACAACCTCGGTTCTTTCGTATTTGAAGTTTGTGACAACGACCCGTTCCCTGGGACTACTTGTGATGCACCAACTGGCTTCAACGGAGATGGAGCTGATGCAGACGTAACTATAGAGGGCTCTCCCGTAACTTCAGGTACTGTAACTACTACTGGAGCCAGCGAAAACGTATTTACCGTACCGCTTGATTCAGTCGAGACCGTAAATGCCAACGATACTATAGAAGTCGTTCTATCCGGCGTCACTAACCCGACAGCTGCTAATACCGAATTCTGGGCAAGACTATACACTTATTCTGATACCGGAGCTTCTACTCTAGTAGATGACGGAGGATTAGCTTTCTCGACCGGACAAGCCATAGATGTAACTGCTCGAGTGCAGGAAACTCTGCAGTTCTGTGTCTATACCGGAGTTGACTGTCAGGATGGCGGAAGTGAAGTCGACTTAGGCATCCTAAACACCGCTGAACTCCAAACTGCAGAGAGCTTCTTCGACGTAGCTACTAACGCCCGAAATGGCATGTCTGTAACTTACTTAGGTACTACGCTTGAGAGCGGTGGACACGAGATAGACCCCTTCGGACCGACTATGACTGCTTCAGACACCGGAACCGAGCAGTTTGGACTTCGCGTAGATGATATGACCACACCTACTCAGGGTGGATCGATAGCATCACCGTTCGATACTGCAGGAGCCGGCGAGTACTCATTTGTAGAAGACTCCCAGGAAGAGCTAGCTACTTCGACTGCTCCGATAGCTGAGACCAAGTACACTATAGAGTACGGAGCCAACGTAGATGCTCTTACACCTACCGGTGTATACAGCACCTCGGTAGAGTTCATAGCAACGGCAACTTTCTAGTTTCCTCTTACACTAGAAACAAGCAGATAAAGCCAGATTCATATCTGGCTTTATCTATGGAGCAATGCAATAGGGTGCAGGATACAGGATAACGCTTCGCTTAGGGGATAGTTACTAGTTTTAAAGTTCATAAAGTTCGTAAAGTTATAAAGCTAGCCTAGGTTATAGGTTTTAGTGATTAGGTGTTAGGTGCAACATCTATAACCTCAAACCTAACAACTATCACCTCCTATATACTAAATACTAATTCCTAAATACTGAACTAGTTCATGTTAAAATATACCTAGAAAACGAGAGGGAAGAGTGACTAATAAAACTGCCGATAAAAGCAGCTCAAAAACTGATGCCAAGATAAAGCCTAGTGACTTTGTGCACCTACACAATCACACGCACTACAGCTTACTTGATGGGCTACAGAAGGTGCCGGAGATGCTTGATAGGATTAAAGAGTTGGGCATGGAGGCGGTGGCTATTACCGACCACGGTACGCTTAGCGGCGCCATAGAGTTTTACAAGGAAGCCAAAAAACGCGATATCAAACCCATCATCGGCACTGAAGCTTATATCGCTCCGCGCAAACACACCGAGAAAGAAGGCAAAAAGGACGCCAACCCTTTCCACTTGATACTTCTGGCCATGAACAACCAGGGTTATGAGAACTTGATGCGACTCTCAACCACTGCGCACCTGGACGGCTTTTATTACAAGCCACGAATCGATAGGGAATTACTAGAAAAGCACAGTGAAGGCATAATAGTACTTTCCGGATGTATCGGCGGTGAGATCGGTGAAGCACTGCGCAATGGGCGGGACAAAGAGGCGGAAGAGACCGCTAAATGGTATAAGTCCGTCTTCGGAGACCGCTACTATCTGGAGTTACAAGACCACGGTCACGAATGGGAGGAACAGCGCAAAGTCAACGATAAAATCTTAGCCCTAGGCGATAAGCTTGATATACCGATGGTAGTGACTTCCGACGCCCACTATTGCGTCACTGAAGATCAGGACGCGCATGAAGTCTTGCTGTGTGTGCAAACTGGCTCGCAACTGACCGATACTAAGCGAATGTCGCTTAAGGACATGCATCTTTTCGTATCCGACCCTGAAGAAGTCGCCAGTCGCTGGAGCGATCGTATGGAGGTGCTTACCAACACCAAAGCTATAGCTGACCGCTGTGAAGTCGATATAGAACTGGGTGGGATATTGATACCGAAGTTCGATACTCCGAAGGGCAAGACCGAGAAGCAGTATCTAGACGAACTATCCTATCAGGGTTTGGTCTGGCGTTATACCGACAAAAGTCGTGAGGAGGCGCTCAAGCTAGATGTAGACACTGCTAAAGGTATGATTGATGATTCTGTAATCGAACGCCTCGAGTACGAGCTGGGAGTCATAAACAGCATGGGATTTGCCGGGTACTTTTTGATTGTTTCTGATTTTATAATCTGGGGTAAAGAGCAGGGGATTATTTTCGGCCCAGGACGGGGTAGCGCTGCCGGATCGATTGTCTCTTATGCCCTTGGTATCACGGACCTTGATCCTCTGGCTCACGACTTATTATTCGAGCGGTTTTTGAATCCGGATCGAATATCGATGCCGGATATAGACATAGACATCCAGGATACCCGTCGCGGAGAGGTAATCGACTACACTATCGATAAATACGGCGCCGATCAGGTGGCCAATATCGTGACATTCGGAACTATGGCAGCTAGAAATGCCATACGTGATACTGCCAGGGTGCTCGGCGTGCCTTACGGCGATGCAGATCGTCTAGCCAAGATGGTGCCTCCGCCAGTGCAGGGCCGTCATACACCACTTAGAGACAGTATCGAGGAGGTGGATGAGCTAAAAGATGAATATAAATCCAATACTGAGTCGAAACGTGTATTCGACCTGGCTATGCGCCTGGAGGGAACTATCCGTTCGCACGGCGTGCATGCTGCCGGAGTGGTGATAGCGCCGGACGAGATAGTTAAATACACCCCGTTAGAAATGGCGCAAAAAGGCGTGATATCTACTCAGTATTCCATGGGGCCGGTAGAAGAGCTGGGACTACTGAAGATGGACTTTCTCGGCCTTTCCAACTTGACCATTATCAAGAATGCCCTTCGCATAATCAAAAAAGTATACGGCCAAGAGATCGACATCGCAGAAGTACCGATGGAGGACGAGAAAACGTTCGAGCTATTTACTAGAGGAGACACTACCGGTGTGTTCCAGTTGGAGTCGGCCGGCATGAAGCGCTACATCAAGCAGTTGGAGCCGAACCGTTTCGACGACATCGTAGCCATGGTAGCTTTGTATCGTCCAGGCCCCATGCAGTTTATCGACGATTTCATCGACCGCAAGCACGGGCGCAAGGAGATAGAGTACATGCACCCGAAGATGGAGGATGCACTATCTACTACTTACGGAGTCTTGGTCTACCAGGAGCAGGTCATGCAGATAGCTCGCGAACTGTGTGGTTTCAGCGGTGGCCAAGCCGACACCTTGAGAAAAGCTATCGGTAAGAAGCTGGCCGATTTGATGGCCAAAATGCGTGAGGAGTTTATCGATGGCGGCATCAAACACTCCGGAGCCTCCCAAGAGATGATGGAGACGCTGTGGAAACAGTTGGAAGATTTCGCAGCCTACTGTTTCAACAAATCGCACGCGGCCTGTTACGCGCTGATTGCTTATCAGACGGCTTACTTGAAAGCGCACTATCCGGCGGCCTTCATGGCAGCTCTGATGACCAGTGATTTTGAGGATACCGACCGTATAGCTATCGAGATAGCAGAGTGTCGACACATGGGAATTGAGGTGCTCCCTCCTGATGTTAATGAGAGCTTTGTAGAGTTCGCAGTGCGTCCAAAAGAAGATAGCGGAGAGTACGATCTAGACGATATTCGTTTCGGCCTGAGCGCTATCAAGAACGTCGGCGTTGGAGCCGTAGAGGAGATATTACGCGCCCGTGAAGACGGTAGATTTACTTCCGTGGAGGATTTCGCCAAGCGGGTGTCGGTCAAAAGCGTAAATCGTAAAGCCTGGGAGTCGTTGATTAAGGCCGGTGCGTTCGACGAACTAGGAGATAGGGCCACCTTACTCTTCAATCTCGACAAGATTGTCTCATTCGCCCAGAAATTACAGAAAGATGCGGCCAACGGCCAGACCGATCTTTTCGGAGATTCCGTAATAGACGAATCGATGCAGCCGAAGCTAGATTTCGATACTTCGCACGAGACACTGCAAGAAAGAGATTATTTGCAGTGGGAGCGTGAGCTACTGGGTGTGTACCTGTCTTCGCATCCGCTAGATCCGTATGAGGGCTTCTTGGTCGAAAAAGCTATGGCTATCGATCGCATCACCAAAGACCGCGAAGGGGCGAATGTGCAAATCGGTGGATTAGTAACGGCAGTTCGTGAAATAACCACCAAGAACGGTGCCAATATGGCCTTCGTGAAAGTTGAAGATAAGACCGGGGAGCTGGAGATAATAGTATTTCCTAAAACTTATGAATCCTCGCGTGACCTTTGGGAGGTGGACAGAGTCCTCCTAGTTCAAGGCAAGGTGAATACCAAGGATAGGGACGGTAAGCGCGGCCAGGAGATTAAAATTATGGCGGACAAGGTCCGTGAGATATCCGAAAAAGACCAGATGGAGGCTCCGCCTCCGCCCGAACCTCAGGAGCCAGAGGATGCATCTGCGGAGACTCCGCCGCCTGCAAGCAATGCCGACTCGGAAACCTCAACAGCCGAAGAGATTGACCCGGGTGGTAGCCTTGCTGCCAAATCGATAGAGATACACCTCCCCGAAGCTGGCGGGCGAGACCAGGATACGCTCCAGGACATCAAGCGCACGCTGGATAAATATTCCGGTGAGGGCACTGCCTTCATCGAGATTAAAGGCACCCGCATCAAGCTACCTTTTGCTATCGAGGTGTGTGACGAACTCATCGATGCGTTAAAGGAGATAGAGCTAGTCGATACAGTTCGTGAAGCTTAGTAAATTCTACATATCACTTACTACTTACTGCTTACTATATCTACATCTGTTATTTATTTAACTTATTATGGAAATTGTCGAATTATCACCAGATCACTTAGTAGATTTCGTATAGTTTGACCTAGGTTGCTTCCTATACTGGCGAGTGCCGGTTGCGGTGAGGCAAACATAGCCACCACTAACGTGCCATGACGATGCCCGATATGAGCTTGGCCGTAGGCGATACCAATATGTTCGTAGTCTGCTAGCATGTTTTCTCTGTGCGGCGTGCTGGCTATCCATCCCTTCACGAGGGATTTGCTATCGGCAAATCCGATAGCTAGGTTCTCGCCGGCATGCAGCTGAGAGTAGCCCTGTTCTTCTATGAGATCCCAAGGAGCTTCATCTGTAGGGGAGAAATGCCCCCAATAATTATTCTCAATCATGTCATTTATTTTGGTTTCAGCGGCCGCTTCTAGTGCTACATGTGGCATGAGAGAGTGTGTGCCGTTTTGCATTCGGTAGGCATTAATCTGAGCATAGGAGTCGGCATGGTTGATGCCAATCGCCTGTGCATTTACAGGCATCAGCGAAGCCGCCAACACCACTAGCGCTAAAATCGCATATCTCATAATTATATCTCCAAAACTTACACGTAAGTATCTCTTAGCTGCTCCCCTTGCGGTAGACAAAGCAGTTACCACCAACCAAACACGTGTTTAGAGTATATTATGTACTGAAAATAGTATTCTGTAAATAGACAGG
>SLRF01000062.1 GCA_007131065.1 Candidatus Saccharimonadota bacterium | reverse complement strand
TTCTCTTATCTCAGCAGACGTCTCAGGTGAAACTACATCCTTGGCAAGTATGTTTGGTTCGTTATTTATCACTGTACCGTCAGGCTTCACTTGATAATCAACTAGGTGTGGCTGATATAAAGTGCCTCCATTTATCACCGCCGACATCGAGGAAGTCATGCGCATCATACTGGTCGCAATACCTTGACCAAATGTCATGTTGGCATAATTAACCGTCGAACTCTCATCAGGTGCATTCATACTGAAATTCGGCTCTCCAGGCTGCTCTATTCCTGTAGGAGCGGTCAACTGAAATCTATCGACAAAATATTCGTACAAACTAGATCTTGCCAAATTATTAATCTCTCCCCCGCCCATCTGTTTAAGTATATACAGAGCACCGGTATTAATAGAGTTAATTATCACTTCTGAGACGTCGCGAGTAATATTTCTCTCTGTCTGTACATTCGAAATCACGGCATCATCTATTCGCACGGAGCCTTCATCATAAAACCTACCATCTGCAGATACCGCTTCCGATTCCAGTCCGGCCGCCATAGTGAAGACTTTAAATCCCGACCCCGGCTCAAACAACTCCGATGTAGTGACATTGATAAAACGGCGATAGTCTTCTACTTTACTGTATTCATTCGGATCAAAAGTCGGATAATTGGCCATGGATAGAACCCTGCCACTGTCGGCCTCCATAACGATAGCGTGAGCCGATTTCGCACCGAGATCATCTACTCCCTGCTCGAGTATAGCCTCCACTCGAGATTGTATGTTTCTGTCGATAGTTAGTATGACATCATTGCCATCTATAGGTTGAGTCTGAACATTATCACCGGTAGCTATCGGATTGCCGTTTGCATCTGTTTCTATATCGAACACACCTGGTACTCCTCGCAACGACTCATCGAGGTATCCTTCAATTCCATACTGCCCATCACCATCAGAGTTCACAAAGCCGAGAGCCTGGGCGCCAAGAGTTCCTTCTGGATATACCCGCTTGTAGCTATCACTGATTCCGATACCTGAAATATCTAAATCTGTTACCGCTTCAGCTTCCTCGAGCGAAATCTCTTCTTCGAGTAGAACGTAGCCATCCCCGTCTGCTATATCTTCAGAATAGTCTACTCCTAAAACAGATTTCAGCCCCTCAATCGCCCTATTTGAATCAAATATATAACGAGTATCGACATACAGTGACTTCTGAGAGCGGTTCATCGCTATGGGCTTGGGCTCACCACGATCATACATATAGATCATGCCTCTTTGCGGGGCTATTTCGAATTTACGATTGTGCGACTGACTTGCTAGCACGCTAAAATATTCGTGTTGCACTAACTGAATGTGCACTAGACGCACTAAAACCACCCCTGCTAGAAGGATGAATATTAGTCCGATATATTTTATGCGTGGATTATTGTTGTCTGTTGTCATAGGTTACGCTTGATTCCGGTTCCAAACCGGCGACTGCGCTTGATTCCTCGATGCGTGCTACAGACTGCAGGCGGGCCGCTTCTACTTGCAGTTCCTGTTGTTGCTGGAGAAGTACAGCTTGCTGCTGGGATAGTTCATTGATCTGAGGTCCATACACACTAGTCCTGGTGATTTGTGTCAGATATAGCAATGCCAATACACCGATAATGATAGCTAGAAATAGCGTTGATGTTACTGGCCCCATTTGCCTGGAAGCACTATAACTACCGAGTTCACTGTTGCGCTTGATACGCCTGCTTCTCTGCCTTCTGGCGCTGGTAAGAGCCTGTTGGTAGTACATATTAATTCCTGTTTTTGTTTCTAATTTTTGTTTTTTGTTTTAGCGGGAGTCATAGCCACCTTCACAGGTGGCTATGGTCCGCGCATATGCTAGACAGCTATGCAGCTGTCGGCACGAGAACCTTTACTTCGACTTTTTGTGCACGAGCACTGTTGCCGAGAGCTTTGATTTTAATGGCCATTTCTTACCTCCTGTTTGTTTTGGTTCCACCAGTTTTGGTGGAACGGTGACCGTTTGTATTTTTAATCGCGCCTCGTAGCTTAGCACTACGAGCTCGCGGGTTGGAAACATCTTCAATTTTCCCCTGCAAGACCTTCTTATTGATAGGTGTCAGGAGAGCACTACTGCGGAAGAACTGTTTGACGATCCTGTCTTCTAAACTATGGAAGCTAATAATCGCCACTCTTCCTGCGGGTGCTAGTTTGTCTTCGATTCGTGGTAAGGCTGATTTGAGCTGTCCTAGTTCGTCATTGACTGCTATACGCAGAGCCTGGAACGTTCTAGTAGCCGGATGTATGCGACTTCGGCCACGATATGCCTTTTTGATTATTTCGGCAAGTCGCTTTGTATCGCGAATTGGTCGAGAATCTACAATAGCTCTAGCTATAGGCCGTGACTGGCGCTCTTCTCCGAAATGGTATATCAAATCCGCTAGGTCGACTTCGGAATACGAATTTACAATCATATCCGCAGTAAGATCCTGCGTGCTATCCATACGCATGTCTAAGCTAGCGCTACTGCGAAAGCTGAAACCACGATTCGAATTGTCAAGCTGCGGTGAAGACATGCCTAAATCTGCCAAAATCATATCGAACTTTCCATCTATACCGGAAAGGACCGAGGCATAATCACCTTTTATGATATTTGCCGATGAACCGAAACGCTCACTAAGTGCCTCGGTGGCATACTCATCACGATCGACGAGTGTAGCGTCGCCTTCTGACCCTATGCGCTCCATTATCACGGATGCATGTCCGCCGTAGCCGGCAGTTAGGTCTAAGTACCGTTCGCCAGAATTCGGAGACAATATGTCTACGACTGCATCTAGCAGAACCGGTTCATGGTGTATTGATTGGTTTTGGTTTTGATTTTGTTTTTTGTTTTGCATGTCAAGATCACCTAAGTAGCAGCCAGCTGTTTGTTTTTTCGTGTTTTTGTTTTAATGAACCCCGTCCCGGCAATAAATTGCCTAAGGAGGGTTGCTTGTCTCTTTTCAAGAGAATGAAAAGAGATCGTTGTGGTAAGGAATTAGAATAATTCCTTAAAAAGAGAGACGTGTGAGGTGGAGTTGTTGTTTTGGAGATTTGAGGTGCGAGGGTTTTTTAGAAGGTGTTTATACCCTAAAACCACCTGCTGACTGCCACATAGCTGATCTCGCGCTTGCCTCCCGTTTTTGTTTTTTTGAGGGAGGTTACGTTTTTTGTTTTTGTTTTTTGAAGGTACCAATCAGTTTTGATTACGAAAGATTAAGCTGCGGTGACACGCCAGTATTTTCCTACTCTTACTGCGACTACTGCTTTTTCTATTCCTGCGTAGTCGAGTAAGCTCTGATCGATGGTGATGCGACCCTGTTTGCTGTCTAGGTGCGTGCTTTGTTTTCCGGTACGAAACTTGACGTTTAGATCTGCGATCTTCTCGTCTAGTATGTCGCCGGACAAAGCCGATTCCATGTCGGCATCCCATGTCTGTTTACTATAAAGGTGCAAGTAGTTTCCGAATCCTCGGGTTATGACCACTTCCCCATCATCGAACTCAGGACGTACTTCTACCGGCATGGTTAACCGATTCTTGTTGTCCAGTTTTCGTTCGAAATAGTCGAGTCGTGCCATAATTTTTTTAGTTCCTTGGATTATCGGTGGGTGTTACCCACTGCTACCCACTACAATCAATATACAACTATTGCCTACCCATGTCCAGGTACGTATAGGCGAATTTTTACCGAACATAGGCGTTTTTACCCCTGAAGCAACCTATGTAGTGTCTATGGAAACATGGGCTACGCTAGATGACTGTGTAAGCTCAGAGAGTATCACGTAATAGAAAGCCGAAATGCTACAATTGAAGTATATGAAGAGGCGACTTTCAACCAAAAAAACATTAATTATATCTGCTTTGGTCGCCCTGGTAGTAGCAGGGCTCCTGGTTGCCCTATACCACCTCCTGCCTGTCTCTTTGATACGAGAGGATCCGAGCGATCCTATAGAGCGCATAGAGGCGAGCGATGTAGAGGTTAGGGTCGTAGCTGAGAATCTCGAGATGCCGTGGGCGATCGACTTTGGAGAAAACGGTGATATATTTTTCACCGAGCGGAATGGATATGTGCGTTTGATACGAGATGACCGCTTAATCGAAGATCCCTTACTGGAACTGCCGCAGGTAGACGGTGAAGGCGGAACCCTGGGCTTAGCCTTGGGTCCTGATTTCACAGAGACCGGGTATGTCTTCATATACTACACTGACGAAAATTACACCAACCGTCTATCTAGATACCGACTACAAAACGATCGACTGGTGGATGAAACAGTAATTATCGACAACATACCTGGAGCGTTCACGCACAACGGAGGTCGTATAGCATTCGGGCCCGACGATTTACTATACATTGGCACCGGCGATGCGGAAGAGCCGGACTTATCCCAAGATGAATCTTCTTTGGCCGGTAAAATACTACGTATCGCAGCAGACGGGTCGATACCGGATGACAACCCCTACCCGGGCTCCCCTGTCTACTCCATCGGGCATCGCAACGTACAGGGTCTGGCATGGGACTCTGAAGGTAGACTGTTTGCTACCGAGCACGGGCCCAGAGCCAGAGACGAAGTCAACCGCATAGAGCCTGGGGCTAACTATGGATGGCCGGTAGTAGCCGGAGAAGTAGACACCGATGAAGGAGCAAGCGATCCAGTTCCTAATTATCGCAATCCATTTATTAGTAGCGGGTCAAACACCTGGGCTCCCTCAGGTGCAACGATATATGACCGAGAGGAAATGCCCGTAGAGTGGAGAGAGACCTTACTCTTCTCCGGGCTACGCTCACAAGCACTCTGGCGCTATAGCTTCGAAGACGGATCGTTATCTGCTCTATTCAGCGACGAATACGGACGCATTCGCGACGTAACTACGTCGCCTGATGGAACTATCTACTTACTTACTAGTAACCGCGACGGTAGGGGTTCACCCGCAGACAACGACGATCGCATACTGCAAATAATCCCTATAGCCGACTAGTATGGCTCTAGCATCTAGGCTAGGTTAGACTATATATAGTATAAATCTGACTAGCGAGGAAGCTCTACGTGAAGCTTACAGAAACAAAAGACATCAAACAGTGGAATGACTTCGTCGAGTCGTCTCCCCACTCCCACCCCTTCCAGCTTTCCTCCTGGGCAGATATCAAAGCCCGCAACGGATGGCAGAGTTATCGCTTCGTTGATGAGCAAGACGGAGCAGTAATCGCCGGAGCACAGATGCTGATGCTAGAAGCACCGCTAATCGGCTATAAACTGGCCTATATACCCAGAGGTCCACTCGTAAAATCAGACGATTGCGACCTCGATAAATTACTAGAAGGTCTAAGCGAGGCCGCCAAGAGCAAAGGCGCCACCCTACTTAAGATCGAACCGACATTTACAAAGTACGAACCACCCCGCCCATGGCGCAGAGCCAAGCAGCAAATACTACATCCGGAGACCTCAGTAATAGACCTTCGAAACCAATCTACCGAAGAGATACTTAAAAATCTAAAAAGTGGCACCCGGCGCGACATCCGAAAGAGCCAGAGACAAGAACTAGAAGTCGTAACTGTAAGTAGTGACGCAGACTTCGATAAGATGCTAAAACTCTACAAGGCAACAGCCAAGCGAGCTGGATTCAATCTCTATGCCGACGATTATTATAGAGAAGTTTTCTCCCGATTAGCTGATAATAACATCATTTGGATCGCCCAGAACAAGCAGGGTGAACCGGCGGCATTCTTGTGGGCGGCTCATGGAGGCGACACCGCTATATATCTATATGGAGGATCTAACACTCTAGGTAGGGACACCTATGCAAACTACTTACTGCAGTGGCACGCCATATGTCACTATCATGAGGCGGGCATCTCTTACTACGACCTCAACGGCCACGTAAGCGATGGCGTGGGATCTTTTAAAAGCAAGTTTACCGACAACAAAGTCACCTACATAGGATCATTCGACATACCGCTAAAGAAATTCAGCTACACACTGTGGGAGAACACACTCCCCCGCCTTAAGCCGATTCTACATTTCATAAAGAGTAAGATTCGACGCTAAATATATAGAGGCGACGGCTTAACGAGATTTCCTGCGTGGAGCCTGGCGGTACTGTACCCGCTTGCGTATATCATTCATATAAGTAACGTTTTTGCTGTCGAACTCTTCCATCCTATCGAATAATGAAGAATACTTGTCTTTATTCGGTATGATGATTTGGCGCAGTTTCTTAACAGATACTAGGTGCCTTATAAGTCCGGCAAAATCGCCGTCTCCGGTAATTATTACCGCCTGGTCATACCGATCGATATCTATCATGACTTGCAGTACTAACTCTGAATCGACATTTCCTTTGATTTCGCTATCGCCGTGGCGTATTAGTGGTTTGAATACTAGTATAAATCCAGCTTCTTGAAGAGCGTTATACAGGGGTTGTTGCTCCTCCATAAATCCGACGAACATATAGGCGCGAACGACGCCGAATTCTTCCTCGAGGTAATTGCGAAACTTTTTATAATCGAGCTTCCAACCTAGGGATTGTACACCCAGGTTCAAATTCTGGCCGTCTATAAAGGCGTAGTTGTTATCGGTTTTGGTGGTATTCTTCTCTGGCATATGACTCCTGTCTTTATTAGCTTAATTCACTTATGAGATTCTCTATCTTTACTCTGCGTTGGTCCATACTATCACGGTCTCGCAACGTTACTGTGCCATCTTCTAGGCTGTCAAAGTCGATAGTCACACACACCGGTGTCCCTATCTCATCTTGACGCCGGTAACGTTTGCCGACATTGCCGTTATCATCGAACATGACGTTACCGAATTCCTTACCTAGTAATTCATGGACCTGCCGAGCCTTCTCGACTAGCTCCGGCTTGTTCTTGAGCAACGGGAAAACCGCCATTCTCACCGGCGCAAGGTGCTCGGGCAACTTAAGGAAGGTGCGCTTCTCTCCATCTACCTCCTCTTCGGTATAGGCGCTTGTAAGTACAGCCATCACAGCTCTCTCAACCCCGAAAGATGGCTCGATAACATGCGGTATGAAGCGCTCGTTGGTACCTTTTACAATGTACTCCATGCTCTTGCCGGAATGCTTCTGGTGGGCACCTAGGTCAAAATCGGTTCGATAAGCCAGGCCGAGCAGCTCATCTCGTTTGTGCGGAAAGTCGAACTCGAAATCTATAGTACGCTGGCTATAATGTGCCCTTTCATCTTCCGGCACTTCAAGCTCGTGGACGTTATCGGTCGGCAGTCCTATGTCGGCTAAGAAAGTGTGGATATCCTGGCGCCACTGCTCAAATGCCTCTTCCCAATTATCGGGATGAACGAAGTACTCTATCTCCATTTGTTCGAATTCACGAGAGCGGAAAACAAAATCACGCGGGCTGATTTCATTACGAAACGCCTTACCTATCTGGGCTATACCGAATGGTATATCTGGATAAAAACTGTCTACAATATTCCTAAAATTCGTAAAGATTCCTTGGGCTGTCTCGGGACGTAGATAAACCTTATTATCAGGAGAGTACTTTGTATAAACATCCTCCCCTATCATGCCTGACGCCCTTGGACTAGCTGGGCCAACTGTCGTTTCAAACATCATATTGAATTGTCGGGGCTCCCCGAAAGTATCGCTCTCTCCACAAACAGGGCATTTGCTCATATCAACATGATCAGCGCGAAACCGG
>SLRF01000033.1 GCA_007131065.1 Candidatus Saccharimonadota bacterium | reverse complement strand
TTACACGTGGGTCAGCACCGAGTGCCTCCGCAGGGCCGGCCGCAGGCTCTAACGGAACGGTCTCTATAAGCGGTAACGATACATCCGGTACCGTAGGCTTTAACGCCGGCGTAGGAGCCGGAAACGGTATAGTCGCCAATATTACTTTCAACGAAAGCTATAGCAGTGTACCGACCGTAGTAATTACCCCGGTGGGAAACGTCGGCAATTTTTATATATCAAGAACTGCTAGTGGCTTCAGTATCGGCGTCGGTAACTCCGTCTCACCCGGAGGATACGCTTTCAGTTACATAGTTATGGAATAACTCCTCTTTCGGTAGCGAATCGTCCAAATCTACATGTTTACGAAAAGCAAAACCTCGTTATCACGTACCGATATGATGCCATTGGCTATCGTAAAGCGTATAGAATCACTCTCATTCTCTATCAATACCTCGCCAGGGCTCAATATAGAGAAGAAATCGGCATGGTCGCGCAAAATATCGAAAGGACCGACATTGTTAGCGGCCGACACCACATGCGCCCGCCCCTCGTAATATATGTGGAATGGCGCCCGGGCGATTACGCTTAGGTCTTCTGTAGATGATTTGCTTTCGCTCATTTCTTATTTCGTTTCGGTGATTTCTTTTTCTTTTTCTTCGGCTCCTCCTCCGGTTCAGCCGGCGCCTCCTCGGCCGTCTCTTCCGGCACAGACTCTGCCTCTGTTGCATCAGACGATTCGCCGTTTAGGATCTCTTCTATACCGCTAAGTGTTTGCTCCAGAGTAAAGAATTCGCCCGGTTGACCGGTTAAATGCTCGGCTACAGCAAAGTTTTGCGAGAAGAACTCCACTAGTTTACTGGCGTTTTGATAGTCGGTCCTATCGGCCGGAGACAACTCGTTTTCACCCACAATCGCCACGATGTTCTTAAGCGCGTCATATTTCTGCATGATGGCCTGAACTTTTTCGGCCAAACGATAGTGCCTCTCACCAACGATCTGCGGAGTCAGCAAGGACGAAGTTGTCTTTAATAGATCAACTGCCGGGCGGATACCGCTTTCTGCTACGGAACGGGATAATACCAATACCGAATCCATCTGTTGTTGGATCGATTGCACGGCCGGGTCAGAAAGGTCGTCGGCCGGTATATAGACGGCCTGGACCGATGTGATGGTGCCGTGCTCGGTAGAGCTTAAGCGCTCTTCCAAACGCCTCAGTTCTGCAAATATAGACGGTGAATAACCACCTTCCGACGGAATGAATCCTTGATTGGTCGAGAGCTCTGTCATGGCCTGGACGTGGCGGTAGATGTTGTCGACGAAGAATAAGATATCCTTGCCCTCTTCGTCACGGAAGTACTCGGCCGCGGTAGCAGCAGCCGGACCGACCATCGAGCGAATAGCCGGAGTGGAGTCCATCTGCCCGAAGAACATAGCAGTACTCTTTAAGACGCCGGTATCTTTGAGCGTCTCATACAGCTCATTACCCTCACGTATACGCTCACCCACACCACAGTAAATCGAAAGACCTTTATCGTTTTGAGTGACGTTGTGGATTAATTCCATAGTTAAAACAGTCTTGCCGACTCCGGCTCCACCGACGATTCCGATTTTACGCCCCTTTACGAACGGCGTCATAAAATCGATTACTTTTAGTCCGGTCTCTAGTAATTCCTGTTTTTCGCCGCTTCTATAGCTATCGGTTCCGGTCGGCTCGCTTATCGGGCGGCGATTCTCTTCGATCTTCGGCCCGTCGTCGAGCGGCTCTCCCAAGGCATCGAACACTCGTCCCAGTGTGTCCTGCCCTACCGGAACACTGACTTTGCGATTGCTCTTATATACCGTCTGGCCACAACGTAGCACCTGGTCGTTGTTTAAGTTCACGCACACCGCTACGTCGCGACGGAAGTGGCTGACTTCTAGGAAGACTTCCGGATGCTCCTCAATAACCAAGAGTTCTTTTTCCTCCGGGTCGGCATCGAGAATCTGCACTTCCACGATAAGTCCGTGCATAGCGCTTATCACGCCTACCTTCTGCTTAGTACCGTCAGAACTGGCGCTCATCTTCCCCTCCCTTTATTGCGGCGTTTCTTCTTCTTTAAGCTTACCAGGATTTCACGCATACGCCGGTCGCTCTCGGATCGCTTAGCACGATGGAATTCGAGCTTGTAGTCTTTCAGCAAATTGCCGGCAGTATCTTTCGCTAGTGCCATAGCATTAAATCGACTGGCCGACTGGGCCAGGCTCGACTCTAATATGGTCTGGCTCAAAGCCAGCGTCATCATGTTCATCTCCATCTGGTCGGCTATGTAATCTATAGAGGGCTCGAAGATAGTCTCGGCCTCACTGATGACATCTTCATCAGCATCTTCACTCATGTCTTTGATTCTGGTTATGAGGTCTATAGTCTTAATATTCTGCACTCCTAGGGATACGTACTCTTCGTAATAAACCGAGATGTTTGAGTATGGATATACCGCGTCGATGACCGGGCTGACATCTATATAACTATCACTTTCTGGCACCTGGAAAAACTTTACATAGGGAATATCGCGTTGTTTCAGCTGGGAAGCTCCGTGCGAACCTAGGACCACGACATCTGTAGTTTCTGGATCATAATCTTCTAGCATAGTATTTACCAACCGCTGGTCGATATCTCCGCTTAAACCGGCTTCGGCCGATATGATTACAAATACGTTGTCCTTTCCAACTTTCTCGCCCGACCTATCGCGTGCGGTAATCCTAGTGTCTGGATCTATCCTTAGCGCGCTGTATCGTTTCCATAGCAACTGAAAAAACTCCTTCGAAAGCTCCACCTTGTTCTTCACCTTAGCCACCTGCGTACTGGCTATACTCTCAAATACCCCGGTCAAATCCTTGACCGTTTCTATCTGTCCTGCCTCTTCTTCGATAGCACTAGCTCTTCGCATCGGCAGCCTCCTCTTCAGATTCTTCAGTCTTAGCAGTTTCGCTCTCAGTCTCAGCCGTCTCTTCCGGTGCAGGGGTGTGTTTCTCGAGTAGCTCCTTCTCTATGCGGTCAAGGTCTTCTTCGTTCTTCACTTCCCCGGCTCTTGCATTTATAGACTCTTTAAGCCCGGATATATCGATCTCTACAGCGCCCTTGCCTAGTATGATGGTCTCCAGTAACAACTGTTGCTCCGTTATGGTATAAAGCTGTTCGGGCAGCTGTTGTAGCGCCTCATAAATCTGCTTACCGATAGCGTAGTCGGCTTGGGCTTCCGGCGAGAGACCGGAGCCGAAGTGCGTAAACTCCTCGGCCTGGTGGTATTTAGCCAGCCTCTTGAATAAATCTCCCGAGAGGCGTTTCTGGCGCACGGTCTGAGCTTGACCGCCGACACGACTAACCGACAGTCCAGCATTGACAGCCGGTCTAATACCTTGGCGGAACACTCCTAGATCTAGCACTATCTGTCCGTCGGTAATCGACATGATGTTAGTTGGAAGGTAGGAGGTAATCTCATCATTTGGTGTAGTCACTATCGGCAAGGCCGTCAAAGTCTTGCCGTTCTTCTCCAGCTTGCCGGCCCGCTCTAACAGGCTGGAGTGGGCATAGAACATATCACCCGGGAACGAATCTCGTCCCGGATCAACTTCCTGTAGTAGCGACAGTTGACGGTAGGCTTCAGCATGCGAGCTGAAATCGTCATATATCACTATCACGTCCCGTCCTTCATGCCATAAATACTCTGCCATAGCACAGGCGGAATAAGGAGCCAAGTAAGACTGGGTGAGTGAGTCGAATATATCGGCCTGGACCACTATGGTATGTTCCATAGCTCCCGACTCCCTGAGTCCGGTCAACAACTGCTCGATGTCGACTTTGCGCTTGCCAATCATCACATACACTACTATGTGGTCGGTACCGTCCTGGTTGGCGCTCAACTGACTAAGCAGAGTACTTTTACCGGACTTACTATCACCCAGTACTGCGATACGTTGCCCAAGTACTACCGGGAAAAACATATCGACAGCCGTCACGCCGCTAGGCAGTTGCTCGTTAAGCATACTGCGGTCTGTAAAACCGGGGGCTTGATTGAACATACCGGAAGTCTTAGTGGTCTTGAGCGCTCCTTTCCCGTCCAGTGGTTTGCCGGTAGGAGACAATACGCGCCCTATTAGGTCCTCTCCTACGGGAACGCTCATCACCTCCTGTTCGACCACCGCCAATGTACCGATGGCTATCTGTTCGGAATCGATATTAAAAAGTATCACCTGATCGCCATATGCCTCACGCACCAATCCTCTCTGGCCGTCGGCGAACAGTATTTGCGCTCCTAGGCGCACGCCTTCGAGCCCTTTAACCTCCACGATAAAGCTGTTGTAGGCCACCACCTCCCCGGTCAAATTGTCCTGTTCAACCAGTCGCTGGAAGGTGGCATTTTCAAACATTGCGCAGTACCTCCGGGAAGCTATAGCGATTCTCTAGTATCTGCCTCCTGAAAGACCAGTCGTGGATATGGCTACCCCAACGCACGACCATTCCACCTAGTAGATTAGCGTCGAAATCGAAATCGACCAGTACGTCTTCTGATAAATTTTTACGGCACCAACCGACTAGGTCCGCTTTAATCTTAGGCCCTGGAGGAGCAGCCAGCGTTATCACCATTTTCGAAGCAGACCCTCTGAAATCCTCCAGTGCTTCTATCAGCTTATCCAGAGTCTTTACGCTTGGAGATTTCTTACCGTGCCAGCTACTTATCACTGCCCGGGCACTATCGGAAATTGCAGGCTGGGGGCTGGCTTCTGCTCCCGCCTCTTCCTTGACGGCATTATGCGAAAGCCAACGGGAATACTCATGGACTTCCAATAGAAGCCCGTTTAGATCCTGCGGCGAGGATATGCTATCAGGTAGTTCTAGTTTCATCGCTTACGCCTTCGATCAATTCTTTCTTGTGTTCTTCCAGCATGGAGGTTAAATATTCGCTCTGAGCTCCGAGGTCGACGTTGTGCTTGAGCGTCTCAAGTAGGAACGAAGCCACCGCATCGGACATCTTGGTCTCGAACTTCTCAATCAACAACTGTTTTTCGTCCGCTATTTCTTTCGATAGTTGCTGTTTTACCTCTTGCGTGTGCTGGGTTATTTCGGCTCCCGCATCCGCTACAGCGCTATCGGACAACTGGTAAAGCTCGTCCAGCTTGGTCTTTAGATTGTCTTTGTAGGCCTCTATATCCTTATTGGCTCCAGTGATGACAGTTTTAGCCTCCTCACTAAGCGCTCCCAGGCTCTGTCCGTGTTCTTTTATGTACTCATTGAGACCGGACACGGCATCGGCTACGTCTTTATCGGCACTGTTATAGAGCTTATCGAGCTGTTCACGATATCTCTCTACTTCTTTGTGGACTATGTCATTGCCCAACTCTTCTAGGTGTAGATTGATTCTGTCGGTCGTGGACTTTAGGTCATGACGCAGGCTGTCGGCGCTAGAGTCCAGCGCGTCCTTGAAGTTGTCGCGGGCTTCTCGGAGTAGACGTTCTTTGAGCTTTTGGGGCAGGGGAGAATCCTTGAGCGCGTTATGGTCCTTCTCCGGGTGTCGTTTGTGCAGGAAGTGTGAATAAGCATGCTGAACAGCCACAGTAGCCGCTATTCCCAGTATGAATACGTTTGCCAGTAAGAAAATTTGCAATAAACTCATCGCCCCGCCCTACAACCTAGTTAATATCATATAAATCGACGCTATCGATACCGTAAGTATACCCAAAACCAGAGCCGTCAGTTGCATAACGTTTCGATATACGGCCGACTGTGACATCGGGTTACGCCCTACCGATATGATGCTGTTGCGGATCATGGAGAAGATGATGCTACCTACCGCTATCATAGTAACTACGAAGATTACACCGCTAATTATAATCGGCAGAGGCTCTACCGGTCTACCGGCTATAGCATTGGCCACATTCTGTATGGTAGCAGGAACTATAGTCCTATCCGGCTCTTTGAAATAATACGCCACGTTCACTTTAACCGGTACCTCTCCTAGCAAGAACTCGTGCTCCTCGCCGTCGGCATCAGTATAAGTCTCAGTACGACCACTGTCTTGGTTAAGGTTGCCCTGGGCGATGCCCACAACCTTGATGTTGCTAGTAGCCTTCATGCCAATGCCGTCTATGGGCGAAGCAGTAATATGGTCGCCGCGGGATATATCGCCGTTGATGTCTGAAACCAGCACGTCTAACGCCCCGTCGGTCGCCACCTGCACTCGATTGTCCTGGCTTCCAGATAGCCTTATAAGTGAAGAATCTTCATTGACCACCACTCCCAGGATATTATCAACATTACGCACATTCGCCGGCTCCACTCGGTCTGAGGTATCTTCCTCTATGCTGACTATGGAGCCGATGGGGATACGCTCATCGGATAAATAGCTCCTGGATATGATAGTGTCGGCATGAACTATCAGGGTCCAAGATGAAGCCAGAATCAAAAGCAATCCGACGCCTAGTCCGTATTTAAACAACAACTTTCCGCTAGGCCTTGAGAGCCGACCGACAAGTACCTGTGCTGATTGTAGTTTTTTTCTGCTCATTAACTTCTTTGTTTTATTACTCTTATGGTAAGGTATTGCGATGAATTTTGAAAATACACCAACAACAAGCCTTGCTACTGCAGTCGTCATAGGCACGCTCATTAAGCAACTATTAAGATGTAGGCTCGTAGTTCTATTGCTTACGACCGACTCTGTATTTGTACTTTAAATAGCTACTCCATGGACTATATAGACAATGAAAGTAGTGCTCGCCATACCGAACTACAACGGCTTAGCAGGCCTTAAGCAGCTCCTCCCGTCATCTCAATATAGATGTGCGTGGCTATAGACGCATCCTCTAGATGTGGCGTTGGCGGTTCTACTTCTACAGACGCTACCGCCTTCCTTGGAGCAAAGAAAGATTCCTGCAAATTAAGCGTTCTTAACTGCCTCTTCCAACCGGGCCTGGTCGAAACCAACTATAAAATCGTCACCGACAAAAGTGACCGGTACGCCCATCTGTCCGGTCTTTTGCACCATCTCACGAGCAGCTTCCGGGTCTTGGCTGACGTCTATCTCTTTAAAGTCCACGCCCTTCTTCTCCAGCCACTGTTTCTCAGCATGACAAAAAGCGCATGTCGGTGTGGTATATATAGTAACTTTACTCATAGTATCTATCCTTTCCTTAATGTATATATACAGTCAAAAAGCAACTTGGCGTGAGGATTACTTTCATTAGGAAAGTAACACACCCTCTGTCCTGATCTGCTCCTGGTGATAAGTCCGTAAGATTCGAGCAGTTTGAGCTGTTGCGAAGTCCCAGACATAGAAATACCTATCTCCTCTGTCACCTCGCTGACACAAAGCTCCTTCTTCTCGAGCAATAGACACATCACCTTCAATCTGGTTGAATCGCCTAACGCATCGAACAGCTTGGCTATCTCTTGGTCGGTTGCGGCTGAGCGGGTTGTAGCTTTGGACATATATTCATTACTTAATTAATTACTTAAGTATAGCTTGGCTATGTACTGTGCGTCAACCATCCGGTATCAAAGCCTGATATAACTGCCTAGTTTTTAATCTCTACACCGCCAAAGACACAAGTACCTCGTATGCGTAGCTTGGGTGCATTGGCTTTCTTAGGGGCTTTAGAGCTATCTTCTATTCCGCCGAATATCGGCAAAGCATCGGTCGTTACGCTCCAGTCCTGGGGTACTTTAATCTCTACTCCGCCGAAAGCTGTAAATACCTCTACTGTGGCCTCGCCCTTAATTGCGCTATCGCGTAGGTCTATATCGGCACCACCGAAAATAGCAGTCACTTCACCGCCCTGGAAGTCTTTGGAGTTATTACTTATCTCCAATCCGGAAAATACCGCTGTCACATCAAGGTTATCTTTGCTCGATAGTTTAGAAGAGCTTGAAGATTTGCCCATCAATAGAGTCAGACCAAACGCAATGATTGCGAC
>SLRF01000007.1 GCA_007131065.1 Candidatus Saccharimonadota bacterium | reverse complement strand
TGAACCTCCACGACCAAAAATGCGGTCACTAGCCCCTCAAGCTAGCGCGTCTGCCAATTCCGCCACTCGCCCCTATATTTGAAAGTGCAGCACTTATTCTACTACACCTGCACTGCATAAAGCCACAAGCCCTACTGCTTAAGTATGAGCTTGTGGCATGTGGTCGTAAAGCTTGCCATTGTCGTACTCCTGACGTAGCTGCTTTCTCAAAGTGTCTCGATCCGTGCCTATCTTTACTCCTGGGTTCAATATATTTAATGGATCGAATATCTGCTTCACTTCCTTAAACAATGCATAGATGTGCTGCCCATAAAGCTCTTCTAGATAAGGAGCTCGCATGCGTCCGTCGCTATGCTCACCCGAGGTGCTACCACCCGCAGCTATGACCATTTTATAGAAATCGTCCATTAAACGGAAAAGCGTCTGTCGGTCAGCGGCATCTTGAAGGTTTAGTAGCGGCTGCATGTGAAAATTCGCATCTCCTGCATGGCCCCAGATAGCCACTTCAAGATTATGATGCGCGAACAGCTTGCCTACACCTGTCATGAAGTCTGCCATTCGCTCGAGTGGCACTACCGCGTCATCTATAGCTGGCAACGCTGACTTATTCCCGTCTTTCATCCAGACAATAGTCGAAGCGCTTCTCCTTATCTTCCATAAATCTTCTTGTTCGTCGTAATCATCGCTGACTCGAATCTCATGAGCTAGGTCTTTTATGAGTTTTTGTGCTTTCTTGGCCTTTCGCTTGCGCACGCTGGTCTTCTCTTCATCAAATTCTATCAGCATGACTGCTCGTGGTAAGTCCCCTTCGATGATACCTTTGAGCTGATCTGGCTGGTGTCTCTGCACCATGCGCAATAAATTGTCATCTACAATCTCTACCGCGCTCGGCTCCAGTTTTTGCAAAGCAACTACCGCATCCTTGGCCTTTTCTATATCAGGGAAGAAAGCTGCGATCAGATGTGTGTCCGGATTGTACTTCTCAGTACGCATGGTTACCTCACTGACTATTCCTAAGGTTCCCTGAGACCCTACTATTAGTCGCGAGAGGTCGAATGTGCCGTCCGGACGCTTCACGTCCCACAGAGCGTATCCTGCTGAGTTCTTGCTTACCGATGGACGCGCCTGTTCGATAACATCAGCATTATCCGCAAGCAATCCGTCTAAATTACGATAAATTTCTCCTTCGAAGTCCGACTGGCCTTTCTTTTTATTGAGCTCTCGTTTCGATAACGGGCTAGTCCTAATAGTCTGTCCATTGGCAAGTACTACTTCCAGCTCTTCTACGTAATCTGCAGTGCAACCGTATTTCAGAGACTTCTCGCCACTTGCATTGTTCGCTACTGCACCACCAATAGTCGAGTAATCCATACTAGCCGGATAAGGAGGTATGAATCGTCCATGACTAGTCAATGTTCGTTGTAGGTCGCCGTAAATCATTCCTGGCTGTACGGCCACGCTTTCACGATCGATATCGACAAGTTTGTTCATATGCGCCGGCATCACCACCACCAGGCCGTCACCTATAGCTCCGCCGGACTGGTCGGTGCCTTTACCTCTTGTGGTTATAGACATGCTCTTCCCACGTTCTGCAAGCTGCCAACAGAACTTGGTAACCTTACGTAGGTCAGTGACACTTCGTGGGTATATAACTGTCTTTGGTCGAACTTTTAGTACGCTACCGTCCGTGGAAAAATGATCAAGGGCCGGTTTGGTGTCTAGCACCTCGCCGCGCAGATGCTTACGTAAATGATCAGCTAATTTACTCATTACGATTTATCATAACAAATTAACCACTCCGGCGGAAATATAATTTTTCAACGTTGCAGACGTTTAAGCTCTGGCTCGCTCAATATAGTCCAATTGGTTACATCATAAAAACGCTCTACAGGATTGGAGATGTTGGACAGACTTGCACCTCTGAGCTCTTCCCTGTGTATGTAGTACCCGTGCAGGCGGTATAGTGCTATAGCCGGAGCATCACTCCTCCATTGCGCCTGAAATGCTTCATACTTGGCCGCCCTGAGATCTTCGTCGGTACGCGTCCTGCCATCGTCGAGATTTATATCGGCCACTTCTGATTCGTACTGCGATACGTTGCGTCCGGGGTCCAGTCTCTGAGACGAATGCCAATACGCATGCACGTCCGGGTCATCGCCCAGACCCACTCCGAAGATTAAGACGGTAAAATTACGTGGTCGTAAGTATTCTTCCTGAAGCTCAGTACCCGAAACCGCCACTATGTCCACACCTATTCCAACTTCCTCCCACTGTTCCTTTATGCGTAATGCCGTTTGCGGGTAATTGAAGTTATCCTGCGTCACTACTTGCAAGCGGAAAGGCTCACCATCATCCTGTAGCCAATCACCTTCATAATTTAGTCCTGCCTCTTCAAGTTGTTCTCTGGCCGCTTCTGGGTCGTATGCTAGCTGTGACGGCTGATATCCAATATGTCGTGGTAGCAACGGACTGTCCGCTACACGGAAATCGTCACCGATACTACGACGGACAGCCTTAGTGTCTGTCGCCCGTACGAGCGCTTGCCTTATAGCACGACTACTAAGCTCTTCTGTGTTAAAAAAGGCGAACACCTGTCCACCGACAGACACCTGGTTAACATTGGAGCGACCCGGATTACTAAGTAAGCCATCGTCGAAATCACTACTAAAGGTCATACCGCGAAGCTCATTGCGATTATAGGCATCTAACATCACTTGCTCATCTTCATATGCAACCAGGGTGAACCTATCCAGCTTGGGCTTGCCGTCGTAATAATTTTCATTCGCACGCAGTCGCAACTGCATATCACTAGTTATCTGATCAAAAATAAATGGTCCGCTGCCTACCGGATCTTGATTGAACGATGCCACCCTAACTCTCTCTGGATCAGTCTCATGCAATAGATGTTGAGGAACTATCCCGAAATCCAGTTGTTGCAGAAAAGGCGCAAATGGATTTGGCAGTTCAAACACTATGGTCAGCTCGTCCACTACCTTTACTTCCACATCCCTCCACTGGAGCTGAAGATGCGAACCCACATCAGGGTCTTGCATGAGATCCACGGTAAATGCGACGTCCTCAGCACCCATCGATTGGCCGTCATGCCACAATATATCCTCCCTTAACGTAACAGTGTATTCAGTCTCGTCATCGGAAATTTCATAAGATGCCGCCGCATCCAGATACATGCCTTCCTGGGGATGGGGCTTAAGCAAGCTACTAAATATTAGCCGACTAGCAGTCTCAGATATAGATCCGTCCGCAAACAGCGGGTTTACACCCTCAACGGCTCCGACCATACCTTCAATATAGTGTCCGCCCTCAGTCGGCCCATCGACTAAATAATAATCTTCTAACTGGCTGGACTGATGAAAAAGTAGCGTCAACACAAGCCCCAGTACTAGCATCCAGCCAAATACGAAACGTTCTATTCGGCGTAAGCTACGGTTTCGTAAATGGGCGTCTAAGAATTCGTCATAAGATTTTTGAAATTTTCGCCAGTATCTCTTCGCGTTTTTCTGCCAGCGTGCGGACCTGCTGCTTTGCATCTTTAAAACATTCCCAGGCCTAGGCCATAAGTCCGAGTATTACCGCCAAAACGAAAACCACACCAAACAGTATGGTTAATTGGTACATCACTAATTCAATACCACGTCTCGAGAAATAGAATGCACTGTCTCCACCGAACGCCTGACCCAGTCCTGTTCCCCTGTTCTGTGCCAGAATCAGCACTATCATCAATATCGCAGACGTCATGGCCACTATATTAAAAACTGTCTCCATGCCTACTCCCTAATTAATGTATTAGCCGCAAAGTTTACGATCCATATTATGATAACAGTTAATACTGCCGCACCGAAAGTTTCTACTATAAACGGTTCGTATATGAGCGTTGCTAAAAACAACATAAAGCTGTTAATAACCAGCGTGAACAGTCCGAGAGTCAGTATGATAGCCGGCAAACTCAAGAGCACCACGATAGGTCGCACAAAGGCGTTAATAATCGAAAACACCAATGCCGCCACTATTAATACCAGTATCTCGCCACCGTAGCTAACACCGTCTATAAGCTCACTAGCGAGCCATAGTCCGAGTGAATTAACTGCCCAACGGATAATAAACTTTTTTATCATACGCTGAATATTGTAGCATAACCCCATAAAAATAGGTGCTACTACAAACTTCTATCTCAGATGCTCCTTGATAGTTTTAGCTGTCTTAGCACCTACTACTGCAACTAACTCGTTCTCACTAGCGGATCTAACTCCCCGATAAGAACCAAATGTTTTAATCAGCTTCTTTCTAGTCGCAGGACCCACACCAGGTATCTCTTCAAGAAGCGAGGCGTTGGACGCTTTACCGCGAAGCAAGGAGTGATATGTCACGGCAAATCGATGCGCCTCGTCACGAATATGCATCAACATCTTGAGAAGATGCGATGTCTTCTCTAGCCGCAGGAGTTCAAAGCCCGGCCCCTCTCCTTCGTTAGATGTCGGCAATACTATCTCCTCATGTCGCTTAGCCAGTCCCAATACAGGAACTTCAATCTCCGCTTCACTCAGCACTTCTCTAACAGCCGCGACTTGACCTTTACCACCATCGATTACTATCACGTCAGGATTCGGCCATGAGTCCCAGCGTCCACAGCGACGCTTCATGACTTCGCGCATATGGGCAAAATCGTCATTACCGCTTAGCTTCATTTTGAATTTACGGTACTCTCCTCGATTCGGCACCCCATCAGTAAACACCACCATACTGGCGACATTGTTCGTGCCCTGCAGATGCGAAATATCATAGCACTCTATACGCCGCGGAATTTTATCAAGAGAAAGCATAGCTCTTAGATCTTGTAACGCCTGGTCGCGACTAAGATCAAACATCTCCTCCTCGCCAAATAAGTGCTGGCGTCTGAGAGCTAATAGATTGTTAAGCTGATCACGCACTCCAGCCGCTGCTTCGTAATCTTTATCCTTGGCCAGTTGCTTCATCTCGCGCTCTAGTTCGTGTACGACACTGCCACCTTTACCGCCAAGATAGCGTTTCAGTCGCTGGATGCTTTTGCGGTATTCTTCAGGAGTTATTGCACCTACTTCCGGACCCGGACACAAGCCTATGTGATGATGCAGGCAGGCTCGGTTCGGCAGAGTACGATGCGTTACGTAAGGGAAAGCCCGTCGCAATTGCTTCATCGCTTTTTTCACGGCTATCGAACTGGTAAACGGCCCATAATAGTTAGCAGTATCGTCCAGTGGCCTGCGGGTAAAGCTTACCCTGGGGAATTCGTCGTCGCTTATCTTTATATAGAGAAAATTCTTGTCATCACGAAGGTCTATGTTGAACTTGGGCATGTAGCGTTTGATCATCTCCGACTCTAAAAACAACGCCTCTACCTCGCTGCCAACCTCCAGCCAGGACAAATCAGCAATCTCATCTACCAATACCTTGGTCTTAAAATCATGTGCTCGGCTAGACTGAAAGTAGCTACGCACACGATTGCGCAGGCTACTAGCCTTGCCGACGTATATAATCTCCTCGTCTTTATCCTTGAAAAAATACACGCCCGGCTTCTTGGGCAGTTCCTTCAGCTTGCTCTTCAACATCTCATCCATAACCAGTCCATTATATCAGCGCCCTAAGAAAAACCTACTACACAATATTTTCTCATTTCTAAAGGACAGTCCTGTAGAAACTAGGCGATACTTTAGATGTTTTTGCAAGAGGTGGTGGGTTTAGGCGACTAGGAGTTTGGCGCAAGTGTCGGAGCAGGTGGTTTTGTCGAAGCAGCCGGCGCATATCATAACCAGCTTGTTGCAGGCTACGTTGGCGCAATTCTCGAAATTGCTGGTTTTACCCTGGCAGTGCGTGCATTCGCCGATATCTTTGGCCTTGTCTGAGAAGCGCTGGGTCATACGATTGTCGAATATATACAGCGTGCCTTCCCAATAGCCTTCGTCATTGTATTCCTCGCCGTATTTCACGATACCGCCGTCTATCTGATATACCTCCTTGAACCCGCGGTTCTTCATCAATACGCTAAGTATCTCGCAGCGCACGCCGCCGGTACAATACGTAATTATGGGGCGGTCTTTGAGATGGTCGTATTTGCCACTATCTAGTTCGCGTATGAAGTCCCTGGTGGTTTCGGTGTCGGGTACAACTGCCTTTTTAAAGCGTCCGGCCTGGGCTTCGTAGCGGTTCCGTCCGTCGAAGAACACCACCTCTTCGCCGCGCTCTTCTATGAGCTTATGTACTTGCTGCGGACTTAAGTGTTCTCCGCCACCAACCACACCGTTTTGATCAACCTCTACTTCTTCGGGTTTCTTAAAAGCCACCAGCTCGGGCTTTACCTTCACACTCAGTTTCGGAAAGTCATCACCAGTGCCGTCGCTCCATTTATACTGAATACCCCGAAACAGTGAATGTTCTTTCATCTCACGAACGTAGCGCTTCACATCCTTGATATCTCCGCCGAGTGTAGCGTTGATGCCCTGTTCAGCCACTATGATGCGTCCTTTGAGATTGAGCCGTTCGCATAAGTTGCGTTGCCAGAACTTAACAGTCTCTGGGTCGTCTACGGGCACGAATTTGTAGAATAAAATCACCTTTTGCATAGTCACTATTTTAACATCTACTCTTCTTCTATCCAGTCGCCGTAATTCGGTATGAGGCGCTCGATGCTAGGCAGTGCATGGCGCCTATCATGGATGTAACGCCATATCTGCCTGACGGTTTCGATATCTGCTAACGGATTGTCCATAATTCTGCTCTCAAACGGAAGGTCAGACGTCCACTCTATAGCATCCGGCCAGGCGCCGAGACTGTATATCATCAACCATTCGAAGTCTTCCTCAGTAATATCTTCGCGTTGCTCAATGCTTAAATCGTTGGCCGTTGCACGAAGACTATTGCCCAATACTTCTGTAAGTACGCCTTGGAGCTGTTCTGTGTCATCAATCGATGGAAATATCGACTCCAACGACTCAGCATCGACATCTAATATTTTGGCTCCTTTAGCGCGAACCTCGTCCGGATGATATGCGGCATAAACGAGGTGTATATAGCTCTCCATATATTGGGGCGTGAGAGGATAGTTTGGATCCCGCTCCATCTCATAACACTTTCTTCAAATACTGCCCGGTGTATGAATCTCCTACCTTGGCTACGTCTTCCGGCGTGCCGGTAGCTATCACCTGACCACCACCGGAACCTCCGTCGGGACCAAGATCCACCACCCAGTCGGCGTTCTTGACTACGTCTAGATTGTGCTCGATTACTAGTACGGTGTTGCCGCCACTTACCAGTTCCTGAAGCACATCAAGAAGCTTTTCTACATCGGCAAAATGAAGTCCTGTAGTTGGTTCATCCAGTATGTAGAAAGTCTTACCGGTGCTACGCCTAGATAACTCAGTGGCTAGCTTAATCCGCTGGGCTTCGCCTCCACTCAATGTAGTGGCCGGCTGCCCTAACCGGATGTAACCTAGTCCCACCCTATCCAGCGTCTCTAGCTTGCGCTTGATACTAGGTATATTGGAGAAGAAGCTGAGTGCCTCCTCTACCGTCATCTGTAATACTTCTGAGATATTTTTACCTTTGTAGTGAATCTCTAGTGCTTCACGATTATACCTAGCACCCTTACACTCTTCGCAGGTCACATACACGTCGGGTAGGAAATGCATCTCAATTTTTAACACTCCGTCGCCACGGCACACTTCGCAACGTCCACCTTTGACGTTGAAGCTGAACCGTCCGGGCTTATATCCTCGGATTCTAGCCTCGGGAGTCTTAGCAAAAAGCTGGCGTATATCGGTGAATACGTTGGTATAGGTCGCCGGGTTGGAGCGGGGAGTACGACCTATAGGATTCTGGGTGATGGTTATGGCCTTGTCTAGATTTTCGACCCCTTCGATATCCTCGTGCTTGCCAGGCACTTCGTTCGCCCTGTGTAGGCGCGCGCT
>SLRF01000016.1 GCA_007131065.1 Candidatus Saccharimonadota bacterium | reverse complement strand
TCTTAAATCGGCCGGAACCTTTTCTCCTTCATCCAGCGCTATGACATCTCCCGGCACCAACTCTTCGGAATCTATGCTGATCTCTTCGCCGTCGCGCTGTACGCGAATCATCTGCTTGTCAGTACTCTCTAGTGCCCTAAGTACTCTATCTGCCGAAAAACGTTGCACGTAATATATACATACTGTAATCGCAATAATCACCAGGATTATGATTGCGTCCAACTTCTCGTCCATTATCAGGCTGATTATCGCCGCAATACCTAATATAAGCATGAAGATACTTCGGAACGGCTCAAATATACGACTCCACAGTGATTCACGCGCTACTTTGACAGCGTTCGGTCCATACTCATTAAGCTTCGCTTCTGCTTCAGCGCCGGTAAGACCGTCTGGGCTTGTCCCCAGCTCTTTATATGTATCCTCTACTGTTTTTTTATAAAATTCGTGCACGCTTTTAGGGTCTTTCACTAATTTTCTTTGTAGCAATTACTACCACGAGTGTATGACAAATCGCTTATGCTGTCTAACTAATGTAGAACTATCTTTATTTTATTGACCGGCAAATACTGCTAGGATAAAAATAGTTAGAACAGAAATAACAATAAAAACACCAGACAAGGCAAACCATGCAGTTTAAGAAGAAATCACCCCTGAATTTAGTAGCCGAAGAAGAGGCTAAACACGCCCGTGCACTCGGCAAAACCGAAATGAAAGCCCGTATGGAGCGAATCAATGCCGATTTCCGACAAGGCTTCGAGCTCATCCAACAACACCCTGATACTGTAGCTTTTTTCGGTTCAGCCAGATTCGAGGAGGGCAACCGCTACTACAAAATGGCCCGGGATCTATCACACCGTATAGCCGATGAGCTAAACATCACCATTGTCAGTGGCGGTGGTGGCGGTATTATGAAGGCCGCTAATCAAGGAGCCTACGACGCCCGTGGAGGATCCTTGGGGATGACTATAGAGTTGCCGTATGAACACGTTACCAACCAGTACGTCAAACACGCCAGCGATTTTTATTACTTCTTCTCCCGTAAAGTCGCCTTGGCTTTTGCAGCTCGGGCATACGTATACTTCCCCGGAGGGTTCGGCACCATGGACGAATTCTTTGAAATCCTCACCCTTAAACAGACCGGTAAAATCAGGCCTATTCCTATCATCCTGGTTGGCAAGGACTTCTGGCAGCCACTTCTGGATTACATAGGAACCACTTTGAAGGAGGAGAACCATACTATCAGCCCCGAAGACACCGAGCTATACACTTTGACCGACGATTTTGACGAAATAATAAGTATCATATCGGCCACGGAATCACGCAGTTAGAACCGAATTTATAAATCACAAAGAAAAAATAGAGCAAAGATAGATCGAAGTTAGAGTCGCGCTGCCCGGAGCGGACGGAAGTTCGGATTGTTTCACCCGTTCCGTCCGCTCCGAAGCAGAATCAAGGTCAGTTAGGCCCGTTAGTGTGTTCGGTCGATACACCCGAATTGTCGTTACCCGCAGAACCGCGAAAACGGTTATTGATGATGCCGACAAGCAGGAATGCGCCGACCACTGTCGTCAGCCACCAGAATAGGTTGGCTAGATCTGCGACCGTTGGGGTGGTCCAGGTTAGCTCCAGTGCTAACGCCAGGGCAGAGAGCGTCATGAATCCAGACAACAACATCGTAGCGACGTTGTGGTTGGCAGTCGCCCGCACCATTACGTAAGCTAGCGTCGCCATTGTCAGCCACATCAAAACAGCTGCCAGTGACAAAAATCCTACAGCGATCCACGTACTGCTGGTTGATAGTTCGTAGGCAGCTAACACCGCGAACAATCCGCCCAGGAAGTACCCCGTGGCGACAATCATGTTCTTGTCTCTGTCCCACACCGCACTCAAAGCGATTAGAAACAAGCCGAAGGCTAAGAGACCTGCGATGTGACTGCTATCGGTAAACAGTAGCCACAGTGGGTTACTAGGAAGGTCACTAACGTGCATCCTTACTACCTTTCTGTCTGGGAATACCCAGAATCGACTACGGAACTCTCTGTTCGATCATGCCTGAAGAGAGTCGACTGGCTTGCCTATAAACCACTCAGCTCCCTTCAGGTAAATATCTTTGCTCTATTGTCAAAAAAACATCCACGCTAAAGATGCGTGGACCTTTGAATTTATACATTATTTTTCATTCCCTGTCAATGCTTATGCTATTGCCCGTTTCTGCACAAACCTATACCCTAAGACTTATGTCCCGACCCGCTAAAACACCAAAGCAATCTTCAAAATCATCGAAGTTACCTATTGTGGTTGCTATATTGATAGTCTTTGCCGGCCTTATTGGGGTATGGTTTCTTATCATGAACTCCATCGAGGAGGAGCCGAAAGAGCAAACTAGTGACAGCGAAATAGAAGAATTCGACCGAAGCCAGCATTCCATAGATGACTCAAGTAGCATCTGGGTAATTACTAACAAACAGCGGCCGCTACAGCCTGGATATACACCCGAAGAACTAGTAAATCCGGATATTCCTCTGTACGGGCCAAGGGATGCGGAAAACATGCTGGTCGACGCCCGCATCACGAACGATTTAGAACAGCTTGTTCGCGAAGCCGAAGAGGAAGGATTGAATATCGCTCTGGGTAGCGGCTATAGGTCCGAAAGCTACCAACGCGGGATTTACAATAATTATGTCGAGCAACATGGAGAAGAAGAGGCCGACCGCTTTAGCGCCCGCCCGCGCCACAGCGAGCACCAGACCGGCCTGGCCGTAGACTTCGTACGCCCCGACGGCGAATGTTCATTCCAAGCCTGTTTCGCCGACCTGCCAGAAGGAGAGTGGTTGATTGAAAATGCGTACCGTTACGGCTTCATCCTTCGCTACCAGGAAAACACCGAGGATATTGTAGGCTACCAGTACGAACCCTGGCACTTCCGCTACGTAGGCCGTGAACTGGCCGAAGAGCTTCATGCGCAGGGCAAACCAACTCTGGAAGAATTTTTCGACTTATCTCCAGCGCCTGATTACGAAGGCTGATCCCCGCCCGTATCCTCATCTATGTCTATACTTAGCCGCTGTTTCCACCGCGGTATGAATTCTGGGATGTAAGTAGTACGCGACAATGCGCTTATCGCGCGAAATATTCGCAGAATTCGTAAAATTCGCAGAGACCGGAATGCATATTCGTTGATCGGTATCGATGCCAGTAGCATATACCAGTTCCCTTTGAAATATTTCCAATTGTTTTTCGCTAAATACTGCCCCGCACAATAATCGATTAGAAACATAGTAGCTATAGCAAAGTCTATACGTACAATAGTCTGCACCGCTTCAATTTCTAGGTCGGCTACGTTCTCGTATATAAGCAGTGCCACGCTGACAACCGCCAATATAGAAAAAAGCACCTCAAAAACCAGCGTGTTCCGTATCCAGTCTATTTTTGTTTTTAGTCTATGATAATTAGCCATGTTTATAGGCAGTATAATACATCTTGGCTTGCCGGACTTTTATTCAGAATTATTGCCCCTAAAAAGTGAAGCGGGGTGCAGGGAGATATATCTAGTTTATAGTTCGATTGAACGAACCAAAGATATAGATCCTGCACCCCGGCGGTTGATGTGAAAAACGGGAAGTACTCGACTACTACGAATCTTGCTCTTGTCCTGACCCTGAGTCCGACTCATGGTTAGGGCCTGGTGGAGCCAGAGTCCTGTAGAAATGTTGGAACGAACAGTAAGCAACGACGATTGAGCCACCGGCCATAAGGCCGAAGGTGTAGATAACACCGAAGGCGGTTCGTAGACCGCTCCCCCGAGTATCCCAAACGCCCAGAGAACCTATGAACATCAGGACGATGAAGTACAGAAGGGCCAACATGAATGCCAATAGACTGGCGAGACCACTCGTACGCATCCATTCGCGCCTGTACTCTTTCAGTTGCTTCTTGCCGTAGTCTTCTTCGGGCATAGCATCACTCCTTTGGTGCGGTAGTGGAAGCTTGTCGATTACTGTAATGCTCGATTTTCGCTATCTTTCACAAAGTGCAATTTCGTGAATCACCTCCACAAAATCAACTATATTATACTATTCGTAAGCAATTTTGTCAATCTAACTTTCCGGTTCACCGGTGTGATTCTCACGCATCAGCGCCACTACCGGAGTACGCCCCAATATCCTCAAATCCTCTCTCATAGAGGCAGTCTGCATATATCGCTGCTCCGCACTTACTATGGCCATGCGGCTGTCCAGGCAACCGTTGCGAGTTATATCAAGTACCTGCGTTGGCCCGGTGATGCCGGGTCTAACTTGATCACGCATCTCCATCCAAATTTCCGGATTCACCGTCGCACTGTCCTGATGTGCACTTAATTGTCGATATACCTCATTGAGTAAATCAGGTCGCAACGCACGCGGACCCACAACCGACATATCTCCTTCTAGCACGTGCAGGAATTGCGGTATTTCATCCACACCTGTCCTACGCAGTAATACACCCCCTACCAACAACTCTCCCTCTGTATCAAATGTACGAATTTTATTCATCGTAAAAGTACCGCCACCCTGGGTAACACGTTCCTGCCGGTATATGGGGCTACAACGATTAATCGCAGATACCGCTGCTACTGAGGCTCCGACCGCCGCTACTGCTAATGGTCCGGCCACTGTAGCAACCGTCACATCCAACGCTCGCTTCTCTCGGCTGTTTATATACGGCGAAACTTCGACCGTTTCGTGTCTTTCGCTGATACTCATGGCGACATTATACAAGACTATCCCCATTCTTGACACACCACTCTATACATTGCCCCATTTCTACAGGACTGTCCTTTAGAAACGGAAAATTATTGCATAATATTAGTTAGCTAACTCATATTTTATCTGCTCAAGAGCTTTTTTATGATCTTCATAGTCTCTGAGGAATGCTATATATTCTTCTGGCCCTGAAAATAATTCCATTATTCTTCCAGGTAGCAACCACTCCGACGATTGCTTGCCCAGATAATATGGCAAGCTAGAGAATGGATATTCCTCCCATTCCTTAGGGTTTAGATGTATGTACCGACTTATGTGATGCAGATAATGATCTTGAAGTATGATAGATGCTTTATATCGTGATTCCCAAACACGGCCATTGCGATTATAGCGCGTATTAAAATAGCGACTATAGCTTGTCATGACACCTTTCATTAACTTGCTCATAGCACCCTCTTCTTGCTGATATATGAGCAGATGAAAGTGATTGTCCATCAAGCAATATGCCAGCAGCTCCAGGTTTCCATACAGATGTATATAAGGCCTGCCTGCGATATTTTCTTGCTGTTCATGAGATAGATAACGCTTAAACAGATTTAAGAATACAGAACAGTCTTGCGAGTCAAGAAACACATCATCCTTATTATTTCCACGTGCATAAACATGGTAGAACTGTCGGGGTGCATCGAGTTTGAGGGTATTTCTACTCGGCATAATTTATGCCTACTATAACATAATTCTTTATTTCTAAAGGACTGTCCTGTAGAAACTAGGGGATGCTTGGAATAGGATGTCAAATTATAAGTTTGCTTGCAGGATGGTGCTTGTGTTTTCTTTTGTAGATGGGTATATTTTTGGAAAATTGTATAGTTTTTCTTATGAAAGATAATGAACAGGAACTTGTGATTAAACGCCGTAGGACCGTATTCGTCCTGCTTATAGCGCTTTTTGTCATTGGCAGCACGGCACTTGACTACCTATACAGTCAAGACATCACAGCCGATCCAGACCCCTTGCATCTGAGCGAAGAGCAGATTAAAAGCTCTGACTCTTTGGTACTTGCAACTGAAGCATTAGGCAAATTAGCTGTAAAAGACCGTGTATCTAGGGAAGGCTACTCAAGAGAACAATTTAGTCCCGGCTGGGCGACTGTAGCAGGGTGTGATATGAGAAATCGCATACTCCAACGTGACCTGGTCGAAATAGAGCTGGATGATGATGACTGCACCGTCCTATCGGGGTTGCTAAAAAAAGATCCGTTCACTGGGAAGCGTATCGAGTTCACGCGAGGAATAGACACCAGTAGAGACATTCACATTGAACATTTAGTCGCCGTATCGGACGCCTGGCAGAAAGGAGCCCAGGACCTCAGCTACGAACAAAGACATGATTTTTTCAACGACCCATTAAATTTATTAGCTGTAGATGGCCCGGCAAATATGGAAAAGGGTGATGCCGATGCCGCAGACTGGCTACCAAGGACTGCCTACAAATGTCGCTACGTAGCCAGGCAGATCGCTATCAAACTCAAGCACGAACTCTGGATAACCCCGAGAGAACATTCGGCCATGAGTGGAGTCTTGGGCACATGCCCGATGCAAGTTCTGCCAATAGAAACCACTATCGAAGATGAAGACTGAGGAAGCTCGTAAGTTTTTATCGACTAAATTACATGTATCTTGGCATATCACTGCACTATCCGTCGGCATATTAGCCGGTACGGCAGTTGCAGCATTCATACCTTTCTCTATATTTCACGGACTACACTGGATTTTAACTGGTGCATCCATATTCTTAATCGCGTTGATTAAGCCTATTCGCCTCTTTGTAATCTTATCAGTTGTTGCTGGCGCTATCGTAGGGTTGAGCAGTGGCTCCTCGGAGATGCAAAAGCTGGATAAATATAAGTACTTTATAGATGAGGAGGTGTATATATCAGCTCGGATAGCAGAAGACCCGCTGGTTGCCAGCGATGGCCAGTCGCGAATGAGGATCGATCAAGTCGAAATAGAAAGCGAAAACCTGTCTGGTGAAATTTGGATAAGTACTTATTCGCAAGTGGAGATTAAGCGAGGCGACATCATAACTATCACTGGCTCTCTAAGTGACGGATTCGGCAACATACCAGCTAGCATGTATAGGGCCGAATTGCTTGAAGTACAGCGACCGCACCCAGGCGACATAGGTAGGCGTAGTAGGGACTGGTTCGCTACTCAAATTCAAAATATCATACCCGAACCAGAAGCCAGCCTAGGCATCAGCTTTCTAAGCGGTCACCGACGAGCTATCCCCGAAAACTTGAGCGAGCAACTACGCATACTAGGACTTACTCATCTAGTAGTAGCAAGTGGATTCCACCTCACTATAGTAGTGCGTTTCATGCGTAAACTGTTCGCAAATGTATCTAAATACCTAGCAACGGCATCCAGCATGGCTATGATGATGGGTTTTTTATTAATCACCGGATTCAGTACTTCTATGACTAGGGCGTCGTTAGTCGCATCTTTAAGTCTACTTGCCTGGTACTACGGCCGAAAAATCCACCCAATAGTGCTACTCTCATTTGTCGCGGCAATTACTGTATTAGTAAGACCTGCCTCAATCTGGGGCGATATAGGATGGTTTCTATCGTTTTCAGCATTTGCTGGAGTAATCATTCTCGCTCCATTAATCAATCGATATTTCTGGAGCGATAAAGAGCCTGGATATTTCCGTCATCTACTAATATCGACCACAGCGGCGCAAATAGCCACCTTCCCTATAGTGGCCTATGCCTTCGGTCACTACTCATCTATCGCTCTTATTTCCAATCTCTTAATTATGCCTTTAGTTCCTGTAGCTATGCTTTTGACATTCCTGACTGGTGGAGTCTATGCGCTTGTGCCCGCGTTGGCGGCTCCTTTCGCAACCATAACCCACTGGTTGCTTTACTATATGACCAGTTTGGCTGAATTTTTAGCTCGCCAGCCTTGGTCATATTCAGAAGTTAATATTAGTGTCTTAGGATTAACCATTAGTTGCATCCTAATTCTAGCTATCGGAGCATTTTTACGAATTAGAACGGGCTACAAGCTCAGACAAGCAAACGCCATTGAATAATTATTTGCATTTAATAAACATAGGCGCTATTATTTTTTACAAATAAATTTTGAATCGATATGCTCAGCACAATTAAAGCATATACTCTATCATTCCTATCGTTAGTGCTAATAGTAATACTAGCGGGTCCTATGAGCGTCTCGGCAGAAAGTGTAGACGACGATGAGGTGGAGGATGATGAGCCGGTTCTCATTAGTGAAATCCTGACTCGCACTGAAGATAGCGCTTTTGAAGAATTCGTCGAGCTGTATAATCCGAATGATTTCGAGATCGATATATCTAGCTGGCGTCTTGAATACATGAGCTCTAGCGGTAGCTCTTGGTCCAGCAAGATCAGGAGCGAACAACACGTAGAGCCGAACATGATCATAGAACCGAAAGGATTTTATGTTTTAGCCACCGAGAACTACCACGATGCCTACCCAGATCAAACAGTCGACCGCACTCTCAGTAGCGGATCAGCTGAAGGAGGCG
>SLRF01000015.1 GCA_007131065.1 Candidatus Saccharimonadota bacterium | reverse complement strand
AGTTCCTAGCACATAAATGGGATAGATGGACCAAGCCACAAATTGTATCCCCTAAAGGTATAGACGACAAAGACGCAGCTATATTCCCGAAGAAGATCAAAGACAAATATATGATTATCCACCGTGTAGACCACCATGTCTGCGGGGACTACGTCGATTCGCTAGATTTTACAGACCAGAAACTAGTCCGCTGCATCCAGATGCTCGGACCACGTCCAGGCATGTGGGACAGTAAGAAAGTCGGCATAAACGGACCGCCCTTCTGGACGGACAAAGGGTGGGTCCTCTTCTACCATGGTATAAACGAAAAAGAGGAATACTGCCTGGGGGCAGTGTTACTCGACCACGACGATCCTACAGTAGTAATCGGCCGTACGTCTGAGCCAATCATGGAACCAATAACATATTACGAACGTGAAGGCTGGATAGACAATGTCATATTCTCTTGCGGTCAGGTAGTTCGAGACGACACTATATTCATATACTACGGCGGTGCAGATACGGTAGTATGCGTCGCTACTATGTCGCTTAAATCACTGCTCGACGCTCTCAACTAAGTAACTTACTCGCGCAAAGATTAGAGTTCTTTGCGTAGCTCCTCTAGTATCTTCTTCTGTTTCCTAGACAGACGTTTAGGTATCTCGACATCGACTTTCACTAAGTGGTCACCTCGTGATTTACCGTCTCCATAGGGAACTCCACTACCGCTGACACGAAAAACTTTACCGCTTTGAGTGCCTGAAGGTATCTTGATCTTCTTTTTACCGTCAACTGTATCTACCGACACTTCCGTACCCAGCGCTGCATCTACCATATTTATGGACCTACTAGATAATATGTTGCGGCCATGACGCTCAAACTTCTTGTCTTTCTTGACGCTTACTCGCACGAATAGATCGCCTTTCTCTCCGCCGCCAACTGCTTCGCCACGTCCACGCAGACGCAATGTCATTCCATCATCCACTCCGCCCGGTATCTTCACTTTAATGTTCTGCTTAGACCTCTTGGTTCCTTTGCCCCCACACTCACTGCAAGCCTTTTCAGGCTTCTTACCCTTGCCGTGACAGTCCGGGCATACACTAGCGTGCTGAATAGCACCTAGAATAGTATTTTGAGTCTGCACTACCTGACCCTGACCACCGCAAGTAGAGCATGTCTTTAGATCGCTTCCCGGCTCTGCCATCTTGCCGTCGCAATGCTCGCAGGTATCTTCCAGATTTAGCTCTATGGTCTTTTCCGTTCCGAACACCGCCTCTTTAAAACTCAAGGACACTCTGGCTTCTACGTCACGTCCGCGAGGCGTACGACTGCGAGCTCGAGACGATCGCCCACCACCGCCGAAGAAACTACCAAATATATCGCCCAGATCTATATCGCCAAAATCTACATCGAACTGCTGTCCGCCGTATCCTTGGAACGGACCTCTACCGGCGCCACCAGTTTTTTGTGCCGACTGATACGCCGAATGCCCGAACTGATCGTATTGTTGCCGCTTCTGAGAATCTTTGAGAGTCTCGTATGCTTCTGATGCCTCCTTGAACTTCTCTTCATCACCTCCCTGTTTATCGGGGTGATACTGGACGGCCTTTTTGCGGTAAGCCTTCCTTATCTCCTCATCGGAAGCATTCTTATCTACACCTAGTATTTCGTAATAGTCTTTTGCCATTAGTCCTTTAACCCTGCATCTTTATGCATGCCTATGTTTTGTTGTAACTCTATGGTTACTTCCTCTGCTAAATCGACATCCGACATCAAAGGATTGCAATCACTCCGAGTAAACACTTATTTTTCTTCTTTTTCGTCGTCTTCTACTACTTCGGCTTCGGCCGGCTCATCTTCACCTGACTCTACTTCCGTCTTGGCTTTCTCGGCTTCCTCTGCTGCTTCTTCGGAAACGTTCTCGTGTAGCTTGGTACCGACTGGCTGGATTTTTTCTAGCAATTCATTTGCGGCCTTTTCTAGCTCTTCCTTATCGTCGGACTCTATCTTTTCCTTCGCAGCAGACACTGCTTCCTCAACCGTCTTCTTGTCATCGTCATCTAGTTTGTCTTCATTGTCTTTGACCATCTTCTCGGCTGTGTATATAGCAGTATCGAGCTGATTTTTGGCTTCGGCCTTAGCCCGCTTGTTCTTGTCCTCGTCGGCATGAGCTTCGGCATCTTTCTGCATCTGCTCAACCTCTTTCTCGTCGAGATTGCCACTGTCCTGAATAGTTATGGACTGCTCTTTGCCACTAGCCTTATCTTGCGCCTTCACGCTCAATATACCGTTGGCATCGATATTGAAGGTCACCTCCACCTGGGGTACTCCGCGAGGGGCTGGAGGTATACCGTCTAATATGAAGCGACCCAAAGACTTGTTATCAGCCGCCATCTCACGCTCTCCTTGAAGCACGTGTATCTCTACAGAAGGCTGGTTGTCGGCCGCGGTCGAGAACACCTGCGTCTTACTGGTAGGTATAGTTGTGTTGCGTTCTATTAGTTTAGTAGATATTCCACCCTCAGTCTCAAGTCCCAATGAAAGTGGGGTTACATCTAGTAGCAATACGTCTTTTACGTCTCCTGCTAATACTCCACCCTGGATAGCCGCACCTAGCGCTACTACCTCGTCAGGATTTACACCTTTTAGTGGGTCTTTGCCAAATATCTCTTTGACCTTGGCTACTACTGCCGGCATACGGGTCATTCCGCCTACTAGAACTATCTCATCGATATCGCTCGCGCTCAGACCGGCATCTTTCAATGCCGCCTTGCATGGACCTTCGGTCTTGGCGATTAAATCACCTACTAACTGATCGAGTTTGGCCCGAGTCATCTTCATCTCGAAGTGTTTAGGTCCGTCACTGTCAGCTGTGATGAAAGGAAGGTTGATATCGGTCTCATTGGTGGTCGAGAGCTCTATCTTAGCTTTTTCTGCCGCTTCTTTTAGTCGCTGTAGCGCTGCCTTATCTTTAGAGAGGTCGATTCCCTCTTGGCTCTTAAACTCATCCACCAGGTGATTCATGATAGTAAGGTCGAAGTCTTCTCCGCCGAGATGAGTGTCTCCATTAGTCGATTTGACTTCAAACACTCCGTCTCCTAGCTCCAGAATAGATACGTCGAACGTACCGCCACCTAGGTCATAAACGGCTATCTTCTCTTCTTTTTTGTCATCCAGGCCGTACGCTAGAGCGGCAGCAGTCGGCTCGTTGATGATGCGCTTAACTTCCAGTCCGGCAATCTTACCAGCATCCTTAGTGGCCTGCCTCTGTGAGTCGTCGAAATATGCCGGTACGGTGATGACTGCTTCGGTGATTTTCTCTCCAGTATATTCTTCGGCATCGGCCTTTAGTTTGCCGAGTATCATAGATGATATTTCTTCTGGACTGTGGTCTTTGTCGCCCATAGTCACCTTTACACCACCATTCGCTTTCTTGATCTCATATGGCATCAACTTGATGTCTCGTTGCACCTCTTCGTCTTCGAACTTACGTCCGATTAAGCGCTTCACGCCGTGAATGGTATTCTGTGAATTGACCACAGCCTGGCGCTTTGCCACCTGGCCCACCAAGCGCTCGCCGTTCTTGTTAACCGCTACTATGCTTGGAGTAGTTCGGTTGCCTTCGGAGTTGGCAACTATAGTGGCGTTACCACCCTCCATAACGGCCATCGCCGAGTTAGTTGTTCCTAGATCGATTCCTAAAATTTTACCCATTATTTATCCTCCTTTATATTATTCTTATTCTTCTCCTGCTTTGGATTCTTATTGCCTGAAAGTCGCTTACCGACCTTGACCATACTAGGTCGAAGTGTCGTTCCGCCGCGTTTATAGCCGGGTCGCAGTTCCTCTACCACTACTTCGTCCTCGCCCGAACCGTCTTCGAACCCTACCGCTTCGTGAAAATCCGGATCGAAAGGCTGATTTTGGCATTCGATTCGCTCGACTCCCAGATCGGCTAGCTTAGTCTGTACTTGCTTATGCACCTGCATGACACCCTTAACCCAAGGATGATCCGCTATATCGTCCGGAGTGGCGCTAAGCGCTCGCTCTAAATCGTCGAAGACCGGGAGAAGGTCGGTGACTACGCTAGTAGTGGCGGTCTCCATGACGTTCATACGGTCGATTTCGCTACGCCTCTTATAGTTCATGAAATCCGCCCGCTCACGTTTCACATCTTCGGTCAGCGTCTCTACTTGTTGCTCTAAATCCTCAAGCTTCTTCTCTAGCTTTCGCTGTTTTGAAACTTGGGCTTTGTCTTCTTTGGCAGATTTCTTACTATTACTCACTAAGTACCTCCTCTAAAGTTTTTGCGGTATTTTCAACTATGCGCATCACCTGTCCATAGCTTTGGCGGGTCGGTCCGATAACTCCGATATAACTCTTATCGCTAAAGGGAGAATCGTAACTGGCCACTATCACCGAACAACCACTGGACTTACCGATGGCATTTTCCTCACCGATAAAAGCCTCTACCGGAGAATCGACGTTAGTTTCGCTAAGCCATAGCTCTAAATTGTCCAGAAGCCCTGCGATATCCGCAGCATTCTCGTCGAACTCTTCGCGGGCAAACAGTTGTGAGAAGCCTTTGGTATAGATGGCCTCTCCCATAGTTGCGAACGCTATGTTGCGCGTGGTCTGCGACAATGAATCTACCGATATCTTGATAGCCGATTGTGGAGATCCGGCGCTTCGGACTCGACGGCTTATCGCCCCTCGAACCCGGCTAGTGCTGTCAAGCTTGTGATTCGGGCGGACCAACGATTCCACATAATAGCGATATCCGGCGTCAGTAGGCATACGCCCGGCAGAAGTGTGCGGATGCGTGATAAAACCCATCTGCTCCAATTCATACATCTCCGAACGAATAGTGGCTGGCGACACACCAAACTGGTCGCTTAACGCCCTGGACCCTACCGGATTAGCAGTCTGGACGAAATATTCGACTATGGTTTTTAAAATCTCTTCTTGGCGCTGCGTCATGATCTCATATACTTATCGATATCGATTTGGCACACTGTTATTGCCAGTGCCAATACTTATCATAATACGAAGTTAGCACTCACTAGTCAAGAGTGCCAGACGTCTGTAATTCGTCGCTTCAGCTCCTCTACAGCCACGTCTAGATCGTCGTTTACTATTGTTGTGTCATATTTTTGCTCACCAATATCGATTTCAGCTACAGCCTTCTTCAGCCTAGCAACTATAGCATCAGGATTGTCCTTTCCTCTCGCCTCTAGTCGTCGACGCAACTCTTCCAGAGAGGGCGGCAACATAAATATTAGCCTGGCCTCAGGAAACTGCTGCTTTATCTGCACTCCACCCTGGACGTCTATCACTAGAAGAACAGTCTTCCCGGCCGCTACTGCCGCTAGCGTCGACCCCTTTGGTGTTCCATACCAATCCTTATCATAAACGTATGCATACTCTAGAAATTCGTCCGAGTCGATTCGGCGCTTAAACTCATCTTCACTTAAGAAGAAATAATCCTCTCCATCAACTTCGCCATCCCGCTTGGCCCGAGTAGTAGCCGTAACGGCCCGCTGAAAATCCGGAATCTCCTCCCATAGTCGTTGCGCTACAGTGGTCTTGCCTACCCCGCCAGGACCGGAAAGCACTATTAGCTTTCCAGTATTAGTATCGGGTCGGGAGGCAGGAGTTGTTTGCATATTATAATTTTACCTTTTACCTAGACTAACGCCGAAAGTCACTTTTAGGCAAGTTGGAGCTAATCTTTTTGCAACATTACGGTAAAAGCTTCGGCCGGTATCTCTACCTGGCCCATCATCTTCATCCGCTTTTTTCCTTCTTTCTGCTTCTCTAGCAGTTTGCGTTTCCTGGTCACGTCTCCACCATAAAGCTTTGCGGTAACGTTCTTACCTAGAGATTTGATATCTTCACGCGCAATAATCTTACCGCCAATTGCAGCCTGTAGACTCACTTCGTATAGCTGCCTGGGTATTACTTCTTTGAGCTTATCTACAGTAGTCTTTCCTACTCTATAGGCCTCATCCCGATGTACTATTTGGCTGAGTGAATCTACCATTTCTCCCCCTATTAATACGTCTAGGCGCACTAGATTCTGTACGCGGTATCCCACCGGCTCATAACTAAACGACCCGTATCCGCTAGTGCCACTCTTAAGACGGTCGTAAAAATCGGTTAGCACATTTGCTAACGGTGCCTCAAAACGTATCACTGCCGTATCTTCTTCCGGGTAGCTGAGATTCTTCTGCTCTCCACGGATATCATTAATCAGACCTATCACATTGCCTAGGTACTCCTTCTTGACCACAATCTCTCCGCCTATCCATGGCTCCGCAATTGAGTTGAATTGGGTTGGGTCCGGTAACTGCGCAGCTGTACGTATAGTCTTCTCTTCACCGTTGACCATATCTACCTTGTAGTCGGTAGACGGATTGGTAATGATTAGATCCAGGTCGAACTCCCGCTCCAAGCGCTCCTTGATTATCTCAAGGTGCAACAATCCCAGGAAGCCAATCCGAAAACCAAACCCCAATACTTGAGAGTTTTCCGGCTCGTACTGCAGTGCTGAATCATTAAGCAGTAGGCGCTCCAGCGCGTCCTTGAGCTGCTCATGTTGATCTCCGGAGCTTGGGAAGAATCCGGCGAACACGAAAGGCTTAATCGTCTGGTAGCCTGGCAACTGCTCCTTGTGCGAATCGGCCTTGGTAGTTACGGTATCGCCCACACGCGCCTCCCTTACCGACTTATAGCCGGTGACGACATATCCAATTTCTCCGCTCTTAAGCGTCTTGGCTTTTATAGGTGCGGGGGAGAAAGAGCCGATTTCTATAGCTTCGCTGTCCTTGCCGCTTCCCAGCAATGTTATATCCTCACCGCTATTTAGCTGTCCATCAACTATTCGCACGTAGAGTATAACTCCTCGGTATTCATCATAAATTGAGTCGAATATAAGAGCCCGTAAGGAGCTGTCGCTGGCGCCCTCTGGAGCCGGAACGGTATCTATTAGTTTATCCAGTACGGCGTCTATACCCTCACCGGTTTTCCCTGACGCTCGCAGTACTGAGTCCGGATCACAGCCCAATAGATTGCTCAGCTCTTGTGCCACCTTCTCAGGTTGGGCTGCCGGAAGATCTATCTTGTTTAGAACCGGCACTATCTCTAGTCCTGCCTCTATAGCCAGATAGACGTTAGCCAAAGTCTGTGCCTCGATACCTTGCGCCGCATCGACCACCAGTATCGCGCCTTCTACCGCCTCCAAGCTACGGGATACTTCATAGCTAAAGTCTACGTGGCCGGGCGTATCGATTAGGTTTAATTCGTAATCTTTCCACTGCATGCGTACCGGCTGCAGTTTAATAGTAATGCCCTTCTCTCTTTCGAGATCCATCTGATCGAGCAGCTGCTCTTTCATATCCCTGCTCTTTACCGTGCCGGTAATCTCAAGCATACGATCAGCCAAGGTCGACTTGCCATGATCAATGTGAGCTATGATGCAAAAGTTTCGGATACGCGACTGGTCTACTTGCACGAGTGACTCCCTTTATAAATACTACGACTACGGGCGAAATCCGCCGTAGCCTTGGCGAAGGCTGGATGAGCAATAATACAGAAATTACGGATGCGTGATTGGTCTACTTGCATAGTACTCATCCTATCGATAGTCGCTTGAATGCGAAAGCCCTCACCCGTCTTATAACTGTCTTGGCTTCGTCTATGCCGAGTAAGCTGCCGACCCATACGTACAATCCAAAGCTCAGCAACACTATGGCGCTGAATTTAGGTGCAAGAGTAAAGAACCCTGTTTCTCCGGCCAGTAATGGAAACACGAAACGTAGCAAAGTATAAGTCAAGGTTCCCATTGCAAGAGAAGCTATGATTATCTTACCCACCGACCAGGCAAAAGCCTTATTGATCTTGATATCGAACCTTCTAGACAAAATAGTTCCCAGGATAGCCACTTCAACGATCGCGACGAAAGATTGCGCCATAGCAAGACCCATCACACCATATATTCGAGCCAATATTATAGCCAATGTTACGTTTACTACGATGGCTACCCCACTAACATAAAGCGGGGTCTTGGTATCCTGTTTGGCGTAAAATATTCGAGTGATGAGCCGAAGCATAGACTGGAACAATATTGCGATAGCAAACCAACCCAGTACATTAGCTACTGTCACATCTCCGAAACCGATGAGTAAGCGCACTATGTATCCACGTAGTAGCACCACTGCTATAGCGGTCGGAATCGCAAACCACAATATAGCCCGCAATACTCCCAGTATTTCCTTCTTCAATAGGTCGGTTCTGGTACTTAGTGCCCGTTCCGATATCTTCGGAAACGCGGCAGTAGCTATGGCGGTACCAATCAATGTGATCGGGTAGTTCTTTAAATTGAAGGCGATTTGATAAGCCGCGATCGAACCGGCAGCAAGACCAGACGCTATAGCACGTTCAATCACTGCTGTAAGGTGCTCCAGGCCTTCGTCTATGGAGCGAGGTATAATTAGTTTTATAACCTTGCGAAATCCCTGATTCTTCCAAAATATATT
>SLRF01000039.1 GCA_007131065.1 Candidatus Saccharimonadota bacterium | reverse complement strand
CCATTGAACCGATCACTACCGCTAATGTCAGGCCGATAATCTCCGGCTGCTCGACCAGTATGCTCAACTGCATCTCTGTCCCGACCATCACGAAGAAGACCGGAATAAATATTCCGTATCCGATGGCGTGGAGCTTGGCCCGGGTTACTTGCGAATGGATAGAGTCGCTCAATATTAATCCGGCGAAGAATCCGGCTTCGGCCGGATGCAGCCCAAGTAGCCCAAAAAGCACCACTGTACCCATCAGAATACTGACTATGAGTTGAAGTTCCTGCTCAAACTTTTGCCGGCCTTCACGGTTGAAGTAATCGGCTAGCTTCGGCACGGCGATACGGAGCAATATTAACGATAGTGCTAGGAATACATATAGCACGGGCAAGGGCAAATCGGTCCCGACCGACTGCTGCATAAGTACCGAGAGTAAAGTAACGGCCACTACGTCGAGCACTACGGTCGATCCGAGTATCGATTGGCCTACATTTCTCCTTAATACGTTGCGACCTTCCAACGACGGAAACACTACTGCGATCGATGAGGATATAAGAGCTACTGCCAACAGTAAGCCTGCGTTAGGTGTGAGGTCGAACCACGCCGCAATAACAAGCGCCGTACCCACAGAAGCCAAGGCACTCACGCTACTAATAATGCTTATTTCTCGTTTAACCCGGCGGAAGCTGGAAAAGCTGACCTCCAGACCAGCCATAAACATCAAGAATATCAGTCCCGTCTCGGAGAAGAAGTCTATGATATCGTTGCTCTCGATTAGACCGAACCCTTCAGGCCCGAATGCGATACCTGAAGCTATCAAAGCCGTCACCCAGGGTAGATGCAGGCGGTTGAAGAATTCAGAAAACAGTAATCCTGCAGAAATAATAACGAAGAAGGTTATAAACTCAGCCACGACTATACCTCATACTTATGAATCAACTGTTTCGACTGCCAGGCTTTGTTCTTTTCTCTCGGACCATACATATACAACCGCTAATATAGATAAGTAGACCACGCCCATACCGCATACCCGCAAGAAACTACCACCCATCACCACTAACAGCGCACCGGTCGCAGTCTGCCAAACTGCCAATAGCGGTAAAGATTTGCGTAGCCAAGGTGTGCTTTTACTCCGAATAACATTCCAGGCTACCGCTGATACTATCAAGAGGGTGGCTATACCACCTCCTATGTGGAGCCATAACATCATTCGCTACTCCTAGGGTTCATCCTGTGCGCCACCATCAGTAAACCTATACCCAAACCTATGGAGAATCCCGCCCATGCCATATCCATCATCCAGCCCAGTCCGTAAAATACCAGTGTGATTCCCACCGTCAGAAGTAAATAGTATCTCTTGGTCTGTCTGTCTTTCATATTTTCATTTTACCATTATGGTTATGAGTTATTTAGCCAAGTTCTGCGGGTTATGCATCATAAACTGACGAATATTTTCTGCAGTAGTGTTGCGAATTCTATCCAATGCTTCGTGCGAATTAAAGGCGTTGTGCGGAGTAAGCACTACATTGGGTATACGCTGTAGTATGCTGTGTTCGGCTTTTAAAACCAGGTCGTGACTCTTCGCATCAGGGTGTAATAGAGCCATCTCTTCGTCGAATCGTAACAACCCCTCACCTTCTATAACATCCAGAGCCGCACCTCCAACCTTGCCCGAGTACAGAGCATCGGTCAGTGCTTTGGTATCTATCAACTCGCCACGTGCGGTATTTACTATTATCACCCCGTCTTTCATGCGACCTATCTGCTCAGCATCTATAATATGTCGTGTTTCTTTACCACCCGGTAGATTTAGGCTGACTATATCGCTTTCTGCTATTAATGTATCGAAATCCACCATCTCGATAGTGTCTGAGTCTACATCGTTCGCATCATAGCCTATAACGTTCATATCAAACCCTTTGGCTATACGAGCTACGTGGTTTCCTATGCGTCCGCAACCTAATATGCCGATGGTCTTTCCGGTCAAATCGGTTCCTGTGATGTCTTGGTAAGTTATCACTCCCTTATCAAGCTGATCGATGCTTTCTTGCAGGCGGCGAGTCAAACTCAAAAGCAACATAAACGCATACTCTGCCACTGTCGCCTCCCCGTAAGTAGGGACAGTAGAAACTAGGGCGTGGTGCTTTTTAGCCGTCTTAAGATCTATATGGTCATGTCCGGTCGACCGGGTAGCTATAAGCTCTAAATTCGGAAGTTTCTCTATGACCCGTTTATTGACATCCGACGTCACAAAGACCGATACGATCCGGGCGTCGGCATAATCTTCTACCGTAGCGTCGCTCAATGGCTTAGGGCAAAAAGCTATCTCGCTTTTCAGTACGTTGCGGAAGGCCGAGACAAAATACTCCTCATCCCCTTCGTTGGCATCGAAAAATACTATCTTCTTCATACTCTATTGAGTATAACCATAAGCATATGAGGTATAAAGCCCTAACATGGACCATGCCTAGGCTAACGCACAGATATTTGCTACTGCTCTATGCGACTGTGGGCCACTTCGACCGCTGCCGACCGAGGATGTACACCCTCCGCTTCGCAAGTTTCGATAACCGCGCTAGTAGTCTTGCGGATTTTTTCTCGAATGACTGAGAGCATCTCTTCTTCAGTGGTATCGGGCTTTTCGTGTTCGAGCCAGGATGCTATAACTCCTCCGGCATTGGCTACTATATCAGGAACTACGAATATGCCTTTTTCGTGCAACTTCTCTTCAAGCCCCGGCACGATAGGCAGGTTGGCACCTTGTACAATTATGCGCGCCTTCACATCCTGGTAATTATCCTCTGTGATTACATCGCTAATCGAAGATAGGACCAATATATCGACGTCCAGTAATCTAAGCTCGTCGTGGGTTATCTCTTTCGTGTCTGGATACTCCGAGAGTTGATGGTCGCGACTGTCTTTTAGTTCATCGAGTTTATCTTGGTCGAATCCATCTTCACTATAGATACCGCTTTGGCTATCGGAAGTAGCAACTATCTTCGCTCCTTTGTCTTCGAGCTCTACATAAGCCTGTCTACCGACGGTGCCGTACCCATCAATAGCCACTGTCATACCTTCCACTGTCTCTCCCCGAGACTCTATGACCGTCTCGGCAGCGACCGCCACACCGAAGCCTGTAGCAATCGACTTATTCTCAATTCCGCCATTGCTAGCAGACTTTCCGGTAGTAGCGCTAGGATCATCGGTCACCTCTACCAGCCAATCCATCTCGGTTTCTCCGGTATTTATATCCGGTGCTGCCACGTAGTGGCTACCTAGATATGGAGCTATCTCTTCTACGAATCCTCTAAGTAGCCTCTCTTTGTCGTCTTGATCATGCCGGTCTCTGGACCAGACTATGCCGGACTTAGCACCTCCGAAAGGTAACTCCGCTAATGCAGTCTTTAGCGTCATCGCTCGTGCCAAGCGAGCCACCTCCTCTCGGTCCACGAATTCACTCATCCGTATGCCACCTTTTCCAGGACCCAGGTTCCGATTATCAATAATTAGGTAGCCTTCCAGGTCGATATCTGGTCTATGTACCTCAACTACCAACTCCGGTCCAAATTTGTCTTTTTTCATAATGCTCCTCGTGTTGTTTATTTTGTATTACTATATTGCCTCATTATACATCGAGTATCTTTTGGACGTGAACACCTACCGCACGGGAAAATCCTTCTAAATCACCATGATCCTTATCTACTACGTGCTCCACGCCTCTACTGCGCACTTGTTCATTCAGGTGTGGCATGGAAGAGATCGAGACGACCTTTTCTGAGCCGAACTTCTCTATGTCTAGTACGTGAAATGAGCCACCTTCTTTGCAATTACGATCCAGAATTATTACGTCGTAAGTATCACTGGGTTGCATATTTACGATATCTTCCACTGCACTAGAAGTACTATACATACTGATATCGATACTCTTTCCGCTTAGACGCTCGATTCTATCTAGCTCCTTTATCAGCGCTGCTACGACCTCTAGTGTGTCCTCTAGAATCAATACGTGTTTCATTTAAGAGCTCCTATTTTTATGTTCGCTCAGTAAATATTCCTCAAAATCTATGATTCCGGACAGATCGGAACTGTAGGCGTCCACTGAGGGAAAATCGAGATCTTGCACCCGCGCCCATACCGCTTCTACTAGCATGCGAACCCGATCGATCTCCTCGGCAGAAACTTCGTACTCCATAGCGAAGCGCTTAGGATTTTCGCTCTCTAGATAGATCATCTCTCCTATTACCTTCTTGCCCTTGGTGGCTATTCCGGCTTCTTGGGCTAATAATCCATAGAATACAAGTTGCAAGCGGTGCTTGTAAGCTTTCAATCCGTCGGTTTTACTTTCGGTCGTAAGGCTGGACGGTGGTGCACCGGTCTTGTAGTCGATGATGCGTACCGAGTCTTCCTTGCTCCTAACTACGTCTAGCTTACCTCCTATACGCGCCTCTCCTATGCGTAATCCACTAATAACCCGCTCAGGCTGATCCCCTTCTTCAAACACTAATCTCTGCTGGTCGATCAATTCACTGAGTAGGCGCTCGCCCTGTTCCCGGCGTCGCTCCTCTTCGTTCGGCTCTATCTGCTCTTTACTAAGCCTATCGGTAAACGCCTCTATCACAGCTTGTTTATCCATCTTGCCGGCATTGGTTAGTCTGTGTGCCGCCTCGACCCCTGCGTGTATAGCCGAGCCGTATGCTAGGTGCGGCGCCTTCTCTTCCGGTAGACGCAATAGATTTCGCTCTATGAAATATTCCGGGCCGCCTTCGGCGATGTCGAGAAAATTAAGCAGGTGAGTAACGGGAAGTTCATAGCCCTCAAGCAGTGGTGCCAGCAATTGCTTGATGTCATTCGTATTGAGCAGTGGCCACCTAGTGACTTGTTCTATTACGTCAACTGGCTTGTGCTGAGTGTCGTCTTCTACTGTGTCTAGATGCTGTATGTACGGGCTCATGCGTGTATATTTACCTTGGTCGTCATGACTGTAGCTGGTTGCGATTATATCCGACCGAGCCCTGGTCATGGCTACGAATGCCAACCTGGCATAATCGTCACTGCTCTCACCATAAGGCTGCATGCTTTCTAAGTTTGCTGGGGGCTTGCCACCGCGATTGCTCGGACTCCATTCCTTATCCACCATGTCTATTATGAACAACTTGTCGAATTCAAGACCCTTGGCGCTATGAGCTGTCATCAACTCAATAGCTTTATCGCTCGAGACGAATGTCGATTCATCGGCTATAACTATGCCGTGGCGCTGATTGAGCCGTAAAAAGCGCGCAAAGTCTGCCAGTTTGGGCTGATTCACCTGAGAAAAGTCCATCACCAGACTACGCAAGCGTTGCAGAGCTGAGAGGCCCTGCATATACTGGCTGTCCTGTTCACCGCCGAGATAGTAATCCCTGAGCGGGAATCGATAGCCTTCGAGTTCGCGTAGACCCAGTAGGTATTCGATCACCATAGCCGCCGGCATCTCCCGGCTCAACTGCGCTAGCGCAAAGACTGCCCCGGCAAAATTCGACAACACAGCGCTAGAATGCGAAGTCAGCTCTTTGAGCCAATCCGATTTTCTTCGCATAGATACCGCGAAACTATATGCCTCCACCGGATCGGCTCCGAATACCGGATGCACCATCAAGTCGGCCGTCAGCTTATCTGCCGTTTCGCTATCCCCCTCCGCTATAGCCTCGGTCAATTCAGCCAGATCGGCTAGTAGCTCTACCAGTGGATGCTCTAGAATATTCGACCTACGCTCGTACCGAATCGGTACGTTTTGACGATGTAGTATGCCGGCTAACTGCTCCAAGCTCTTATGGCCCCTGGCTATTACTGCGACCGATTCATCACCCTTCTTAAATGCCTCCCGCGCTCTATCTGCCACCGCACTCATCTGATGTGCCCAGCTCGGGTACTGAATGTGGACTATCTCACCCGCGCGTATATCCTTATTCTTAGCCTCTATGCGTTTATCCAAACCTTCTCGCTCATTGACCAATCGCCGCTCTATCAAGTCCGCCACTTCCGAAGCCGAATCAAGCACGCTTTGATGCGAACGATAATTATCTCTTAACACTATCTCTTCAACCCCCTCAAAAGCCCGTGTGAAGCTGTCTATATTGCTCAGATCAGCTCCCTGGAAACGATAAATAGCCTGGTCATCATCTCCTACTGCCATGATGTTCGGCCTGCCTTCGTGGACCGGATTGTTTGCTATAAGGTTCACCATACGGAACTGGGCGTCGTTGGTATCCTGAAACTCATCAATCATGATATAGCTGAAACGCTCCTGCACCTGGGTGAGGAGATCTTCCCTCTGTATTAGCTGGGTAATAGCTTCCAATATCATGTCCGAATAGTCGAAGTACCCACGCTGATGCATGATCTCTTGATATTGCTCATAAACCTCTGAGAGAGCTATCATGTTCCGGCTTCTCTTCAGATCTACGAAGACTCGTTCGCCTTGCTCGGATGTGGTCCATTTGCTCTTCCATTCACTAAGCGGCTTGGTTTTACCAATTGCTTCCGCTTCATTGAGGGCATCTTCTAAAGAGTTTTTGAGTACTTCACTTATCGGCCTCAACGGCAGTATCGAATCTCCTAAGTCTTGGTCGTCCAAATCATCTAGAAGTTGACGGTAGACGTCTAGCGACTTCTTGCTTATTCGCTCGCCTAGGGTTTTCATTACTTGAGCGGGGATAGACTCCAGATAGGCTACATTGGCATTTGCTATCGCATGCAGTCTGCCCGGATCCAGCCCAGCCTTCTTGGCCTGGTCGATATCTTTTATTATCCTGGCAACTTGGGTGTACTGTCCGGCGAACTTCAATGTCAGTGGATCATGCAGTGGACGCTTGATAAGTATATCCTCTACTATTTCACGCTTGACGATTTCCGGAGCTGCCTGCAACTGTGCCGCGTTCCAGAAGTACTCCGGATAGCTGTTGATCAGTTCTGCACCTAAACCATGGAAAGTCTTCACCACTATATTGCGCGCTTCCGGACCAATTAGTTCTAACATTCGATCCTTCATATTAGAAGCCGCCTTCTCGGTAAACGTAAGGCACAGAATATTGCGGGCATTAGCGTCACTTTTACGTAATATATTGGCCGCCCTAGCACTTAAGAGCTGGGTCTTTCCCGTGCCCGGACCGGCAACCACCAACAGCGGGCCATCGATTTTGTCTACCGCTTTTTTCTGCTGTGGATTCAGCTGTTTGTATTCACTCTCAAAGTTTCTCATTCCACTTGTAGTATATCAGCCAACCCACACCCGTTCATTTTAAAAAACCTACTATACAATAATTTCTTATTTCTAAAGGACAGTCCTGTAGAAACATTGGTATATTTTATTAATTTTGTAAAGATACAACAGGGTGTAAAGTCCGACGCTAACAGCTTTACAACACCTACGAACCTAGCAACTTATTAGCAAACGTAAAGAAGCCTACTATACAATAATTTTTCATTTCAAAAGGTCCGTCCTGTAGAAACTAGACAATATTTTAAGTGTTAGGGCAATAATGAACAGGGTAAAGCTCTGCCACTAAATCCTAAGCAAAGCGTTACCCTAAATCCTAAATCCTGTACCTGTACCGAACGAAAAGCGAATGAAATGCTACACTATAGAGACGATTATGAGTAACCAACACACCCCGCTAGCAGAACAGATGCGCCCCGAAAGCCTAGATGAAGTAATAGGCCAAGACCACCTATTGGGTGAAAATGGTTTGCTCACCCAGCTCGTAAAGGGTAAAAAGCTGACTTCGCTTATTCTCTGGGGCCCTCCCGGAACCGGCAAGACCACCCTGGCACGAATTATCGCTAATGATACCGGTGCGGACTTCATAGAAGTATCGGCAGTCAGCGCTAAGCTAGATGATGTTCGTAAAGTAATTGATAGAGCTAAACAGAACGCACAGCTGCCGGGTTTGAGAGGGAGGCAAGGCGATGGCGAGAAGCAGACCGAGCTGTATATGCAATACAGTGAGGGAGCATCGGAGCCATCAACGCAGCATCGCTCCAAAAGCACTGGTGGAGTTGCGAGCTCAGCTCGCAAGCAGGCCAGTGCGCCCCGGCAGACTGTGCTTTTCGTTGACGAAATACACAGGTTCAACAAGGCTCAACAAGACGCATTCCTGCCTCATGTCGAAAGCGGTCTCATTACACTAGTAGGCGCTACTACGGAAAACCCCAGTTTCGAAGTCATACGCCCGCTTCTGTCCCGTTCCCGAGTGTTGGTACTGGAACCTCTGAGTAAAACAGATATTGAGGCAATCGTTAAGAATGCCGCCAAGAAATTAAAGGTAGCTAGCCGTATCAATCCCAGGGCACTCGACTATCTAAGTGAGATATCGGCCGGCGACGCCCGGGCAGCACTGAACACGCTAGAGCTAGCTGTCTCACTCAGTGAAGGAAAAATTACTCCCGAAAAAATCAAAACCGCCGCTCAGAAACGCATCCCCGGCTTCGACAAGGGCGGGGAGATGCACTACAACCTCATATCGGCTTTTATAAAATCGATGCGCGGCAGCGATATCGACGCTACTCTTTACTATCTAGCCCGCATGCTAGAAGCCGGCGAGGACCCGAAGTTCATAGCCCGCAGGATGATAGTGTTCGCCAGCGAAGATGT
>SLRF01000028.1 GCA_007131065.1 Candidatus Saccharimonadota bacterium | reverse complement strand
TGCATATGAAGAGGCTATAAGATGCGCATCGGAATCCTGACCGACACTTATCACCCGGTAGTTAACGGAATTACCTTTGTAGTTGATGAGACCAAGCGGGAGTTGGAAGCGCTAGGACATGAGGTATATGTGGTATGTCCTTGTGTAGAATGTCGTAAAACTGACTTCGATGAAGATAACCGCATACTGCATCTTCCGGCCAAGAAAGATATATTTTTCGAAGACCAGATGACTAGTTTCTTCTTTCCGCCTGTACAGATGCGGCGACTTAGAGATCTTGAACTAGATGTAATTATGTTTACCACTCCGGGACAAATAGGTTTATTGGGAGTTTATACTGCTTTAAAGCACGATATTCCTCTAGTGGCTATGTACTGCACGGATCTATATGAATATGTTCGCCACTATCCACGTGTGGTGCCAGCAGTATTGGCCCAGGTAGTCGCCTCGCCTATCACTTTGGGGGCTCGAACTCCGGAATTGCGTAAGCTGATTACTTCACTAAGCTCACGAATGGATTCTGAGCACTGGAGCCAGAAGTTGGTATCGGAAATGCTCACCATACTGCATAATCGCTGCCAGGCGGTAATCACTCCATCGCGCAAGATACAAAATCAATTAGTTGGCTGGGGCACCACTTCTCCCATACACGTCATTCCGACCGGAATTAGCTCGCTTGCAGCTGACGAGCAGCAATCTCGAGCTTTTCGTAATGAACACGGAATCAAGAGTGATGAACTATTAATTCTCAGTGTAGGTAGGTTGGGCAGCGAGAAAAATCTCGAGTTGATAATCGATGCGTTCGATGAGATTAAAGATCGCATCAAGACAGCGAAGCTAATAATAGTCGGAGACAATCATCAGCATCGATTAAAGCTTGAAGAAAGAGCGTCGACTACTCGCAATGCAGACTACATCATATTTACCGGTAAAATGCCTCGAGACCAGCTTGGCCCTGTTTACGGCGCCTCTGATTTATTTGTGTTTCCATCTGTTACCGATACCCAAGGACTAGTTATTCACGAGGCTGCTGACGCTGGCTTGCCGATTGTTCTTTGTGACGCAGGTGTAACAGAAGTGGTGTGTGATGGCGAAAATGGTCTAGTGGCAGAAAACGAGATAGGAGATTTTGCCGACAAGGTCGTGACAATACTTCAAGATGAGAGTATGCGCAAAGACATGGGTCAAGCTAGTCGCAGAATAATTCAAGACTTCACTGCAGATAAACAGGCGCAGAAGATGCTAGAGGTTCTGAGTTCTGCGGTTGCTGAAGCGCCACTGGAGCGATTGACTGAGCGTTAATGCTCCTTATTTTTTGGATATGAATTCATTGCCTCTTAGGTAGAAACGAAGTGGAGCTTCACGTGCCTGCGAGATGCCTATGCGAGTGGTAGTGACTATCTCATTAGGCTTGATGACGCCTCGGCTGCTACTTATTTGCAGTGGAGGTGCGTCTAAAGAGTGTGAATTTAGATTTAGGTCTATTCCTAATGCTTGCGTGGTTTTGCCGGGTCCGCTACACAGCATCTTTTTATCCCAAGTTGCGCTGGGCCGTTTACGGAGGCGGTTAGATGCCATAGTTTCGATGCCGGTTAGTGGCTGGAGCGCTCTTATCAATATAGCTGCTCCTTCGTCTTGCTCTCCGGCCGTTACATTTAGGCAGTAGTGTATGCCGTAGCTCCTATATACGTAGGCATGATTGCGTGGTAGGAACATGGCGCTGTTGCGGTCGCTCTTTCGCTTGAAGCTATGAGAGGCCGGGTCTTGTTCATGGTAGAGCTCTACCTCCACTATGGTGCCTGCAAGTTGCTCACCGTTAAGCTGACGTATTAGGCTACGACCTAATAGCCCTTTGGCTTCTTCGATTAGATGCGCCGGCTGGCTAGCCGGCATCGTTGCTTGTAAAAACTATATCGTCGGTCTTGGGCTTGAGTTCAGCAGTTACGTTATCGCCTTCTTCTACCTTGCCGGCAATGATTTCGTTAGCTAGAGCATCAAGCAGTTTCTTCTGTATGAGTCTCTTAAGTGGCCTGGCTCCGAACTGCGGGTCGTAACCGATGCGACCGAGCATATCACTTACTTTTTGGTCAACTTGTAGGTGGATGTCTTTATTGGCCTTGAGATTTTCTGCTACGTTGCGTAGTTGTATGTCGACTATAGCGGACATGTCTTCTTTACGAATACGTTCAAATACAACTATATCGTCTAGTCGGTTAATAAATTCCGGTCGGAAATGCTCTCCTATATCGTCCAGGATAGATTGTCGAAGTTTCTTGTCGATAGCTTCCGCTTCTTGCAAACGTCCGCTACCGATGTTCGACGTCATGATGATAACGCTGTTGCGGAAATTTACAGTTCTGCCCTGTCCATCTGTCAGTCGTCCGTCGTCAAGTACCTGCAGGAGCACATTGAATACATCGGGGTGTGCCTTCTCGACTTCATCGAGTAGAACTATACTGTATGGTCGCCGTCGAATCGCCTCCGTGAGTTGGCCGCCCTGTTCATATCCCACATATCCCGGAGGTGCTCCAATTAGACGGGCTACTGCGTGCTGTTCCATGTATTCACTCATGTCTATACGCACTATCGCGTCTTCGTCGTCGAATAGCTGTTGTGCCAAAGCCTTAGCGGTTTCTGTCTTGCCTACACCGGTGGGTCCTAAGAAAAGGAACGACCCTATCGGTTTGGTCTGTTCGGATATTCCGGCTCGTGCTCTTCGCACTGCATTGGCTACGCTGGCGATAGCTTCACTTTGTCCGATTACACGCTTTTTAATGGAAGATTCTAAGTTCTTTAGTTTTTCGCTCTCGCTCTTGAGCAATCTGTTTACAGGTATTCCGGTCCATTTACCTACTACCGCCGCAATGTCTTCAGCAGTCACCTCTTCGCGCAGGATGCGATTGTCGATTTCATTAAGTTTCTTTCGCGCTGCAGAAATCTTTTCCTCCAATTCGGGGATCTTGCCGTACTGTATCTCGGCTGCTTTAGAAAGATTTCCCTCTCGTTCGGCCTGTTCTCGCTCGCTGCGAAGCTGATCTATCTTCTCTCCGGCTTTGTTTATTTCGTCAATCAGTTGCTTTTCGTTGTTCCACCGGGCTTCAAGCGCCTTCTCTTCTTCTCTGAGGTCGGAGATTTGCTTCTTAACATCTTGTAATTGATCTTTTGCTTTTTTGTCTTTTCTTAGGGCCTCTTGTTCTATCTCTAGGCGCATACGTTTGCGTTTGATGGCGTCTAGCTCTGTCGGCATGGAATCTATCTGCATCTTGGTAGCGCTCGTAGCCTCGTCTATAAGGTCGACCGCTTTGTCGGGTAGGAATCTTTCTGTGATATATCTACTACTGAGTCTGGCGGCGGCTATTATAGCATCGTCTTTAATTTCTACGCCGTGGTGGACTTCATATTTTTCGGCCAGACCGCGCAGTATAGCGATTGTATCTTCAATGCTTGGTTCATTGATATATATCGGTTGAAACCTTCTCTCTAATGCTGCATCCTTCTCGATCGATGTCCGGTATTCATCCAGCGTAGTGGCACCTATCATGCGGAGTTTTCCGCGAGCCAATAAAGGCTTTAACATGTTGGCGGCATCGACAGCTCCTTCTGCCGCGCCTGCGCCGACGATAGTGTGTAGCTCGTCGACAAACATAATCACTTCACCGGCGGATTGTTCGACTTCACTCAATACCGCCTTGAGGCGCTCCTCGAATTCACCGCGATATTTAGCACCGGCTAGAAGTGATCCAATCTCCAGTGATATCAAGCGCTTGTTCTTTAAGCTATCAGGCACATCGCCATCTATTATTCGTTGCGCTAGCCCTTCGGCTATAGCTGTTTTACCTACACCCGGGTCTCCTATGAGTACCGGATTGTTCTTGGTTCTTCTGGATAAGACTTGCATTACCCTACGAATTTCGTCGTCTCTACCTACGACCGGGTCTAGCTCACCTTCCTTTGCCAGGTCGGTAAAGTCTTGGCCGTATTTTTCTAGTGCATTTTGGGTGTTTTCTGGATCTTGAGTTTCGATTTTGGATCCTCCTCGTGCTTTATCTATATATGATTTTATATCATCGATCGACCGGTCAATGCTCAGGAATTCGTTTTCAATAGCGGCCAGCAGTATGTGCTCAGTGCTTAAATACTCGTCACTGTATTGACTGCGAGTATTATCAGCACTACGTAACAATTTCAATAAATCCGCACTTGGGCGTATCGAATCGAAGTCCACTTCTTCAGTAGCTGTCGGTAGACTTGATAGATTTTCATCTAAGGCATCCAAGGTTTTATCGAGCGTATTGAAATTTTTTAGTGTAGCTACAAAAAGTGAGTCACTATTAGCGCTCAAGGCTCGTAAAAGGTGCGCCGGCTCCAGCGTGGTGTGCTTTCGCTTCCTCGCCTCCTCAACTGAATCGTTGAGTGCGGATTGTAAACGGCGAGTAAAACTATCCGGATTCATCTAAGCCTTGGATTTTTTACCTTTAGGCTTCTCGATAGCGATTTTCTTCGGCTTTGGCAGGTCTTTCATAGGAACTTCTACGCGGAGCACTCCGTCTTCAAAGTGAGCCTTAATATTCTCGGTCTCAACATTTTTTGGCAGTCCGATGCGCCGATAAAAGCCTGACGAACTTTCTCGTACTATATATTTTCGTCCTTTCTTCTTGTCACTCTCTTTTTCACTGTGTTCGGCTCTTATGTTTAGAGCGCCGTTTTCGATATCTATATCGATATCATCTTCTTCGTATCCAGCAAGGTGCGCCTCGACTACAATATTCTCTTCTTTCTCGTCTAGGTATACGTCCGATACCGGAGTTTGCAGTCCAGGCTGGTTGCTCTGCCCGATAGACTCCTCAAAAATATTATTTAATCGGCTTTGCATCTCTTCTATCTCTCTGAATGGATCGTAATATCTCATCAATGCCATAATACTACCTCCTTATTGTTACTGAGCTACCTAATTTTTGGATAATTTTCGGGGGTAATTTAGCCACCCTCAACTATAAGTATAGGTAAGTTAGCACTCTCATGTCAAGAGTGCTAATTAGCGAGTAACAGATGAACACAAGCTATGATAGTGAATTATCTAAATAAATCTAAATAGCTGTTATCGGACAGATTTGTTGTCTCGGTCTTGCTGTATAATTAGGAGGTTTTAGCGCCGGCCTTCTTGGGTGGTCCAGGTATGAATTTGTTAGTTTGGCTTGCGTAGTCTTTGAAATTAGGATTTTTCATCATCTTCTCTTCCAGTATGGGTACACCGGATATCTTAAGTAGCAATACAGTAATAGTTAATGGTGCGATAACAGTCCACCAAGCGGCAAAACTTACACTCATAGCGATAATCCATACTCCCCACCAGAGCGTAGCTTCTCCGAAGTAGTTGGGGTGCCTGCTGTATTTCCACAGTCCGTTAGTAAGTAACTCATTTTTCTTGCGGTTTTTTCTTTTCATGAATTGGTCGAGCTGCCAGTCGCCGACTACCTCGAACAGAAAGCCGAATATCCAGACAGTCAATCCGATGAAGAGCAACCACTCGGTAGCGAATGTTAGCGTCGAGTTTACGAATATCACCGGTAGTATAATTGTAAAACACAGCAGTGCCTGAAGCATGAATACTTGTAGGTAGCTTCTTAGGTAGAACCAGCTGGGATCCCATTCTTTGCGCCATTTTTTGTAGCGCCAATCCTCGGGCTTCTTCCAATTGCGCAACAATATGCGTCCGCTGAGACGTAAGCCCCATATCGTCACAAGTCCGGTGATTAATAGTTGTTGCTCTATGCCCGCTCCGTAAGCCCAATATGTATAGATCGAGGCTATTATGAAGCCTAGACCCCAGAAGATATCGACTATGCTGTTGTTCTTAAGTATGACAGAGAGAACGAATATCGCATTAAAAACCAGTACCAGTACTGCAAGTGTAGATATATATTCCATTTAGACTACATTATAGCAGAAGCATTTTATTGTGGTTGGACTCCGGGGTGAGTGGCGCTTTGATTGTCATAGCTTTCGTACATCTTCACGTCTCCGGCGGATTGTAATCCCGGAGCCGGACTTTGCAGTAGTGCGCTTCCGTCATCTACTGCACTAGCGGGTGCCCCGCTACCTTCTTGTACCTGCAGTCTAGTGTCTGCATCGCTTGGTCGTTCTTCGCTGACTACTTTAGATTCATCGGGAAGTTGGTTGTTTACTAGGAATGCCGACACGGCTACTATCACTACCAGTAAGCTCAGAATGGTGTATGTATGGCTACGCGGGTTTTTCCGTTTCATTGTTGTATAGTGTAGCTCTCATAGGCTATGTCTGCAAACAATCTTTTGCCTGTCGATGGTGTTTCGAAGTAGAATAGTCGTTAATGATAGATTATTACCATTATAGCCCGAATGAAGTGCAGAACTCTCTGGATGGAGAGCCGCAGTTGGATCAGCATCCTAAGCACAAACGCCATCGCCTACTTAAGTGGTCGCTTGCTCTACTCCTCCTGCTTACTCTGATTGCGGGAGCATTGATTATAGGTGGATACTGGTATCTGCAAAACGCCTCACTGGATAACACTGATGGCCGCACAAATATTTTGGTTCTCGGTGTAGACGATGCGGCCGGATTGAGCGACTCCATCATGATTGCAAGTATCGATAAAAGTAATCCTACCGATCCGTCAGTAGCACTTCTTAGTGTACCCAGGGATCTCTACGTGTCCGTACCGGGCTTCCATTCGGCGAAGATAAATGCGGCACATTCTATAGGTGAAAATAATGACTATCCAGGTGGTGGCCCTGCATTGACAGCCCATACACTGGAGATGCATTTTGATATGCCGATACATTACTTCATAAGTTTAGATTTCGAGGGTTTTGAAACGATAGTCGATGCAGTCGGTGGTGTAGAGATAGATGTGGAAAGGGCTATTGACGACCCTAGATACCCTGATGAATCCGGCGGATATGATCCACTACATATTCCGGCGGGAGTTCAGGAGATGGATGGGGATTTGGCGTTGCGCTACGCAAGGTCGCGTAAAAGCACTAACGATTTCGACAGGGCTTATCGTCAACAACAAGTGGCATTAGCAGTAAGCGATAAGTTACTTAACGATCCCGGGTTTTGGCGTCCCAGAACTATTCGCGGATTTATGGCTGTTTTTAGAGATAATGTGAAAACTGATATGAGTAGTATGGAGTTATTGGTACTGGGCAACTTCTCTAGGACAGTCGAATTAGAATCTACACCGCAATTCGTATTGGACACGACCAATTTATTAATGCCAGTAACCAACGAGACTGGCTCTGCCCTAGTGCCACGTAGTGGTGACTTCGGAGAGATACAGTTGTTTGTAGACCAGATATTTACACAGACCGATATAGATGAATTTTCTCGGCAATTCTAGCATGGAGAGAGCAAAGACAGCAGAGCACAGAAACGCCCGAAGAGTAGCGGCCTATGCGCTAATAGGCAGTTTGGCTCTAGCGGGCTGTAGCGAGAATAATAACAACGACTATCTGGTAGAGGTACCTTCGTTACCTGATTGTGAGTTACCCGATCACCAGATAATTGATGAAAGCGATCCGGTAGAGCGAAGTATCGCACAGCACGAATCACGCAACCCAGTGCAACAGAATGATATAGTCGGCCTTAATTTTAATGAAACCAGAAAGCAGCTTGCTGATTTCGAACAAATCCATAGTAGTTACTTACAAGACTATGGAGTTACGCTTAGCATCTTTTCAAACGGCGAATTAAATGTAGATGACGAGTATTTGGGTAAGACATTTAGATTAATATTCGATGTTGAGTATGATATACCGCGTCTTGATGCAACTATGGAATGTATCGAGGATGCATTTGCGTCTGGCAGGTTTGAGGGACGAGAAATTCGCAGTTATATAAGTGCTGATCCAAGAGACTGCATAAATAGTCTGCAACTAGGTCATCGTGGTGTTACTCCAAGCGGACATAGAGGTGAATGTCATGCCACGGGCGGTTCAGTGCCCTGGCGTATTAAAGAGGCGGGATTTATTAATGACATTGTAATACTCGAGCCCAGCTTACACCCTTTGGTAGTTGCTCCAGGACAGGTCAGCAGGAACGACTACCCAGTTGAATTCGCTACTCTAGACAGTGATGACCCAAACTATCCTCGCTACAATAAAGATCCAAACAATAGATTATTGAGAATTTGGATTCATGAAATTGCTCACACTCAACGTTGGATGATGGGGGCGGAATACTCACTTCTCGATCCTAATGTTGAAGAGGACTTAGTCAAGCACATCGATAGGTCTACTATGTCGCATATAAACAAACTCGACGACTACCAGTCACCGCTCACTTATACTGAAGATATGATCAGTGACTGGCTAGAATAAGTAGAATCTATTTGCTCAAGCTTACTCTATGGCCAGAACGGTGTAGGTCTTTTTAACTCCGTTCCCTATCTCTACTTGCTCACCAATTCTCTTTCCTAGCATGGATTTGCCTGCTGGTGAATGGTAGGAGATGCGTCCTGCGCTGGGGTCTGCCTCTAGCGAGTCGACTATAGTGAAGGATATCACTTCGTCTTCACACTTCAGTCTGACAATGCTTCCTAGCTTCACCCATGATCTTCTCGTGGGTTTTTTAATCAACTCTGCTTGTCGCAGTGTTGCGCTAATCTGATGCATGTCTTCTAGCAGTTGCTGTTTCTGCTCCCAGACGGCAGTGTAGCTACCGTTCTCAACTCTCTGTCCTGGTTCCTTAGATTCTAGAAGCTCATGACCTAGTTCTACTTGCTTGTTGTTCAGCTCTTGGAGTTTATCCTTGAGACTTTGAAAACCTGTTTGCGTAATGA
>SLRF01000021.1 GCA_007131065.1 Candidatus Saccharimonadota bacterium | reverse complement strand
GTTGGTTTTGTGGAGGTAGTTCGTTAGGCATTTATTCCTCGTTATCATTTATTAGGTTTATTTAATCCCAAGTATATAGCATGAAATCAAAACTACAAAAACAGAGGTGGACGCTTGAAAATATTCCACCCCAATGCGATAACTAGAGTAGTAGAGATCTATGTCAAAAAAAATACCACCAATACAGTTACTTTCGGCAATCCATCCAGAAGAGAGGGGAGGTCAGCTCGTATCACCGCGAGTACACGAAGAGTTTGATGCCCACAAAGACAGGCAGAGCAAAGCATGGAAGCGCCTGCTCGAGTCAGAGCCAGGTTCGCTCAAGGAAAAACGAGCGTCCCGGTGGCTAGCGAAATTCAGCCTGCTGGAAGCTTCGAAGAAGTTGGCGGCATCTCCAGAGGAGAGAAGGAGTTTACGGCGGGATATATGGGCACGTCGCTTTACTCAAGCTTCTACGGAGCTTTATGCACCGCCGGAAATTCGATTTGTTGAGCGTATTCTCAAACGAGAGATAGAACGACTGGAGTCTCAAGCAAGCGAATATTCGGAAAGAGTGGCGGATTTTTATGAAGCGGCGCTGGACAGGATATCGACGAGTACTTCAGAAAGTACTACCAAAGAACTTAGCAGCGATGATTATGGGAGTCTTTCTAGTTGTTTTAGAACTAGGTACAAGGAGTGGTTCGATTTTGCTGATAGAGAAGATAGAGAGGAGTACAAGCCACAGGACCTGGAGGATATTTTCACTAAACTTATAGATATAGCTTCTACATTGGATATGCGGTGGTCAGACTGGACATGTAAGTTGGATCCACGCAGTGACATAGTGCGGGTACGGCCAAGTAGGCGAGAGGTCTTAGTAGGTGCTCGAAGAGTGTCTGCTACTCATCGGGATATGTTGGGCTTGGTGGCCCACGAGCTAGGGGTGCATGCTGCGCGCTCGGTTAACGGAGAGAAGGAAGATGACTCTCTACGAGCCGGCCTGAGTGGTTACATAGAGATAGAGGAGAGTCTAGGCATACTGTCTGAAGCGTTTATAAACGGAGACATCCCCGATAAGGCGAAGGATCGTTATGTAGATATAGCTTTTGCTATGGGTGCGATAAAGGGAGTTCAACTCAGCAGAGACGAATTAAGCGCTTTGGCCTTGGACAGGGCGCTTGGACGCTTGCATGCAGAAGGAGACGAGATTACCTCCGCCACTATATGCAGGGAGCTGGAGCGGGCTAAGACGCATGTCAATCGGATATTCCGGGGTGGCGACGGGCTTGAGGGGGCTTTTGCAGCCGTATTCACCAAAGACGCTATATATTATCCAGCACGGCTAGAAGATTACATAAAGAGAAAGTTATTAGACGGACACCGAGCAGAAGAAATATTGGATTTTTTGTTGCAGGGGAAATTCGACCCTATGAACGATTCGCATCTGGAATATATGCAAAATGTCGGCATAGAGATTTTATGATACGGATATAGAAGACTGCTATAAAGTAGGGGGTATATTTTGGAGCATAGAGAAAGGAAAAGAGCACCTACTAGCTATATATTTATCCTGAATTAACAGGTATATAGTAGTGGTGCTCATCGCCCCAGTACGCAGATTCATCAGAAGACCACAACAGGCCAATGCTCGATCTCGTCGAGATTGCACACCATGTAGGCTTCGATTACGTTGTCCGGCATCGGCTCTTTGGACCATTCCCGTAGGTCGACTTTGTGTCGAGCGCACATGCCGAGCAGCTCGTCCCATTTTTCGCGATCATCAATAGCGAGAAGGGGTTCGTAGCCCCTCGGGCCCATGATGGCTACTTCGTAACCGGTAGTAGTATCGTCATCTGAGCTGTCGGGAAGGTGCTCACGAAGGCATATAACTACTCCGTCGAATCGAAAACGGGTGTAAGCCTGCTCGCATGGAACTCTATCCCAGCGACGCCAGCCGCGGAAGTTCGATTTTACTCTTTCTGCAGCTTCTTCTGCAATCTGTTTTGTCAATTGCCTTCCTTTCGTGAGAGGAAAACGTGGGGCGGGTTGCGTTTCTTGCTAACCTACACAAGATTATTACATGTTTGCAAGTCCATTTAAAGTATGGTCTGGACTAGTAGCGACCGTAGGATGTTTTCTTCCAGGTCCAGTAGGCTGCCCATCCTGAACCTATGAGGATGAGTATGGTTTCTCCGAAGAAATTCAGACCAGTCGCATAAGAGAATAGGTAGAATGCTAACCATAACATTAGTCCGACGAGTATAAACACTATGACTGCTCGTACCAGGGAGCTATTGAGATCGATGCCGTTCATAAACTGTTCCTAAGTGATTGTTGTTTCTAGTTTAACCCAGAGACAATACAAATAACAGCCAGACCTTACTGTAACTGACTCAAGTGTGCTTCATGGTTTTCTATGGCTGTACCTACGGCTCTTAATAAGTCTTCATCAGAAGTATTCGCATAGACATAGTTTAGTCGTTGAAGGCTAATTTCTATATATTCCACTACTCTTTGGCGGTAGATGGTGTCGAAGTTTCCTGTGGTAGAGTCTACCTCTTCCACGGTTTGCGTCTCAGGTTCGGACGGAGGTGACCCGAATGAGCTACGGTATAGTTCAGCAATGTTGTTACGGTCACTGGTAGTGGTCGCCACTATATTGGTAGCGACCACTTGTGTGTCGAGACTTCCAGATCGTTGTTGGGCTATTGAGCTTATTTCAAGCATGGTTTCCTGAGCTACTAAGGATTCGCGCAAGTTTACTTCTGTCGGGTTCTCCCTTCCTGATATAGCCGTAACGCCCCAGATCAGCACGATTATGACTCCAAGTATAGCTAGCGGGACTAATATTTTTGATCTATCCATTACCATAAGTATTATGCAACCGCCCTTAAGACGCAAGCCCAGTCATAGGATGTAGGGTACAGGGTTTAGGGTGTAGTCAGGTTTTAGGTTTTAGTGTCTAGGTGTTAGTAGATTTACAAATATCTTTACGCTAAACCTAATACCCAAAACCTAGCAACTATTACGCCCTATATACTAAATCCTAAGCGAGGCGTAATCCTACGTCCTGTATCCTGTATTTTATCTTTATAACTAGCAGGGCTAGGCCCTGCCATATATACTACGGCTATGGATGCCGTAGCTGAGGTAAAGGATAGACTAGCAGTCGACGAGGTCGTCGGTGAATACGTGCAGTTAAAGCCGGCCGGACGTAATCTGAAAGGTTTGTGCCCCTTCCATAATGAGAAGACTCCTAGCTTTACCGTAAGTCCGGACAAGGGTATATACCACTGTTTCGGCTGTGGTCAGGGCGGAGATATCTTTACGTTTGTTGAGAAGATTGAAGGGCTCAGCTTTCGTGAAGCTCTAGAGATGTTGGCTCGCAAGGCCGGTGTAGATTTACCTGAACAAGGTCAAGATGGCGGTGAATCGGCCAAAAAACACAAACAGAGACTGTATGAAGCGCTCGATACGGCTTCGCAGTATTATCATATTCAACTAAGCAGGGACGAGACAGCTAGAGATTATGTATTAAACACTCGTGGGTACACTAAGGAAACCGTAAAGTTGTTCAAGTTGGGGTGGGCACCAGGGAGCGGATCGAAGTTGGCGAACTTTCTTAAAGACAGAGGATTTTCCAAGCAGGAAATGCTGGACGCAGGATTGGTCCGAATGCGCGGTTCTTCGCTACAGGATGTCTTTCGAGGCAGAGTAGTGGTGCCGTTTTTCGATGGACAGGGAAGAATCGTCGGTTTTACCGGTAGAGTAATTGGCGACGGGATGCCTAAATATCTAAACACCCAACAAACAAAAGTGTTCGATAAAAGCCGTTTTGTATTTGGTCTTTTTCAGGCTAAGGAGAGTATGCGTCGGGAGAACGAAGCTGTAGTGGTAGAGGGCAATCTAGACGTGCTGAGTTCACACCAGGCGGGAGTACGCTGGGTGGTAGCTATGAGCGGCACGGCCGTGACTCTGCACCAGCTCAAGCAGTTGAGTAGATTTACTAAAAGCATAGTTTTCGCCTTTGATTCAGATAGTGCCGGTATAGCAGCTACCGAAAGAGCTATACCGATAGCACAGGAGGCTGGAGTCGACCTATCTATCGTGACTTTGCCGAACGGAGAAGATCCTGACGATGTAATTCGTAAAGACCCTCAGTCTTGGAAAGATCTAATAGAAAGCAAGAAATATGTAGTAGATTGGCTTCTAGAGACTCTAAGCGTACATTACGATTTGGAAAATGCACGGGACAAAAAGGAGTTTACGACTAGAATAAGCGATACTTTACGCAGGCTGAGCGATCCGGTCGAGAAGGCGCACTATGTAGAGGTTACCGCCAATATCATAGGAGTATCACCGACCGCTATTGAACAAAAACTTTCCCAGTCCAGACCCAAGACTCACCAGACTAAACGGAGTAAATTTGAATCTCAAGACGCACCTATTCGTGATGAGATAGATACGGTCGCAAGAGCTCTCGCTAGTCTAGCTATCTGCTATCCAGACACGAGGAGTGCCCTCGAGGATATAATGTTCGATGAGTTGGATTCTGATACGAAATCGTTACTAGCCTTCCTTAGGGGCTACCAGGAGGATCTAGGCACCGATTCCATGCCTGATGGGTTGCAGTCTCTTGAAAACTATGTAAAAATACTCCTATTACGAGGTGAAGAAGAATATGGATCGTGGTCGCTCCTCGATCGTCAGGTAGAAGCGTTTAGTCTCTCCCATCGCCTCAAAGAACTACAAACCAAACGACAAAAAAAGCGCATTTCTCAGGAGATTGCAGCCGCAGAAGCAGCTGGAGATGATGAATTGCGCATGAAACTTCTCAAAAGATACCAAGAGCTTACTAGACAATAACAATTAGAGAGGGGATTACTTTGCCAAAGCAGAGCAAGAAGGAAGATATATTACCAGAAGAAGCGGCAGATAAACTGCTTAAAAAAGGTAAAAGTCAAGGATATATAGACTACAAAGAAGTCATAAAATTTATACCTGAAACTGACGACAACCTTGAGGTGCTGGATCAGCTACACGCCGATTTAATCGATGCTGGAGTAGAACTTATAAATGAAAAGGGCACTGCGTGGGAGGACGAAGACGAAGAAGAAGAGTCAGACGACGCATACATAGACGACATAGCCGACGACTCAGTGAGATTGTACTTGCGTGAAATCGGCAAAATTCCGCTTTTGAGCACGGAAGAAGAGGTAGCATTGGCTACTCGTGTGACAGAAGGTGATAAAGAGGCAAAAGATCAGATGGCGGAAGCCAATATGCGCCTAGTCGTCTCTATTGCTAAAAAGTATGTTGGTCGAGGTCTCGATCTATTAGACCTGATTCAGGAGGGCAATACCGGGCTGTTGCGTGCGGTAGAGAAGTTCGACCCTACCAGAGGGTTTAAATTCTCCACTTATGCTACGTGGTGGATTCGCCAGGCTATAACTAGGGCTATTGCCGACCAGGCCAGAACCATTCGCATACCGGTGCACATGGTAGAAACGATCAATAAATTGATGCGCACACAGCGGCGCATGACTCAGGAGATGGGTAGAGAGCCCACCAACGAGGAGATAGCCAAAGAGATGGAGATGGAGGTAGATAAAGTCGACCACATCATGAAGATCAAGCAAGACATCTCTTCTCTAGACGCCCCGGTAAGGGATGAGGAGGAAGACTCCAAGCTAGGTGACTTCATAGAGGATGAAGATTCAGATACTCCTGAAGAGTCGGCGACCCAGCAGTTACTCAAAGAGCACGTCAATGTCATGTTGGACATACTTACGCCACGAGAACAGAAGATACTGAAGATGCGTTTCGGCCTGGAAGATGGACGCACTCATACGCTCGAGGAAGTAGGTCAGGAGTTCGGTGTGACGCGTGAGCGCATCAGGCAGATAGAAGCCAAGGCCCTGGCCAAGCTACGCAAGAATCGTGAATCTAGAGACCTCAAAGACTATCTAGGGTAGTTATAGACTGGGCGTATCGGTCTGTATAATCTCTCCTAGAAGAGAAGGTCGCGAGACAGCAATAGGAGAATCATGAGCAGAAAAAAGCTAGTAGTTATAGACGGCAAGAGCGTTCTTTACAGGGGTTACTATGCGATGACTCATCTCAATAATCGCGAAGGCCGACCGACTGGAGCAACATACGGATTCGCAATGATGGCGCTACGAATACTGAATGAGCTCAAGCCTGATTATGTGGTAGTGGCGTGGGATATGTCGAAGACAAATACCGGCTCAAGATGCAAGCTATATGAGGAGTACAAATCCAACCGTAAGCCGATGCCGGAAGACCTCAGAGAGCAGATACCGGATGTACGGAGATTGTGCGAGGCTTTTTCATGGCCGTTCATGGAAATTGATGAATATGAAGCCGACGACATCATGGGCACGTTGCGCGAGCAGGCAAAAGACAAGGGCATTGATGTAGTGTTAGTGACCAGCGATTTAGATACGCTTCAGCTCGTAAATGGACACACTTCAGTGCTGGCACTGAAAAAAGGTCTTAGCGTCACGATAAATTATGACGAGGCGCGCTTGCGGGAGGAGTACGATATGACTCCGCAGCAATTTATAGACTATAAAGCATTGCGCGGTGATCCTAGCGATAATATACCCGGAGTAGCAGGGGTTGGAGAAAAGACCGCCAGGCAGTTAATTGCCGATTTCGGCTCGCTAGACGGGGTCTATGAGAATCTGGGCAAGGTTAAAGGTGCGGTGCGGACCAAGCTAGAGAATGACCGAGAGATGGCGTATCTAAGCCGAGAGCTTGTAGAGATAGTGTGCGATCTACCGATAGAGCTAGACTTAGAGGCGGCAGCTGTCCAGGACTGCGAGCCCTCCGCTATAGCAGAGCTTTTTTCTGAACTTAATTTTCGTCGCTTACAAGGTGAGCTCCCGGAATGGATGCGTCCTCAGCCAGGTCTGTTTGCAGAGCAACCTGAAAAATCGGATTTTTCGCCGGTTTCGATCCAGAGAACAGACGATAATCTTTCGCTCGAAGAGGCGGTAGTCGTAACATTGGATAATTTGGCCTTGGTGAGCTCTGATAAGAAACGGGCGTTTTTAGTGCCGGTTGCCAATGTGAAAGTCGATCGAATAATAGGCTATCACGTCAAAGAGGATATAAAACGCTTCGATTCTGAGCCGGAAGTGTCACTGGACGTGATGATAGCCGCATTTGTGCTCAATCCGCTACTACGACAGCAGGAGCTTTCCGCATTAGCAGCCGACGAGTTGGGCCTAAGTATCGTTGACCTGGACAGAAGAGATGATGCTAATGAGGAGGACATGGGAAGTTGGGTTAGTGCTCTGTGGTTGCTACATGATAAATATAACGAGCAATTAAATGATTCGCCAAAGCTCAAGGGAGTTTTAGACGATATAGAATGGCCGATATTGCCGGTGCTAGCGCGGATTGAACAACGAGGTATGAAACTTGATATAGATTATCTAGATAAAATGAGCCAGGATTTTACAGAACGTATTCAGGCCCTCGAGCATGACATATACAAGGAGGCTGGGCGTGAATTTAACATTAACTCACCAAAACAACTCCAAGTAGTGCTGTTTGACGAACTAGGGCTTTCATCCGCTGGAATCAAAAAGACCAAGTCAGGCTATTCTACGGGAGCTAGCGAGTTGGATAAATTACGGAGCCTACACCCGATAGTGGATCTAATAAGCCGCTATCGTGAACTCACTAAACTTAAGAGTACTTATATCGATGCATTGCCTAAGCTGGTAGATGAAAACAGTCGCCTGCATACCACTTTGACGCAAACTGTTGCTCAGACCGGCAGGCTGTCTAGCTTGCATCCGAATTTGCAGAATATTCCGGTGCGAACAGAAGAGGGCAGAGCTATTCGCAAGGCGTTCACAGCGGAGAAAGGCAACGTCTTAGTAAGCGCCGATTACTCTCAATTTGAACTGCGGCTAGCTGCTCATCTCAGTGGAGACGAACACATGCTTGATACGTTCAGCAAGGGACGCGATATCCATGCGCAAACTGCTGCCGATCTTTACGGTGTTGAACTAAAAGATGTCTCAAAGGAGCAACGCTATAATGCTAAGGCGGTGAATTTCGGGGTGATGTACGGGATGAGTGCGCACGGATTGTCGGTTTCTACCGAAATGAGCAGGGAAGAGGCTGCGGATTTTATTAAAAAGTATTTCTCATTGCGACCACAGCTGTACGAGTATCTAGAAGGGCTAAAGAAACAAGCTCACGAACAAGGCTATGTGGAGACAATGTTTGGTCGCAGGCGTCCGATGCCGGATATTCGCTCGAGTAACTATATGGTGAGAGCCGCGGCAGAGCGAGCAGCCATGAATATGCCTATACAGGGAACAGAGGCCGATATTATGAAGCTAGCCATGATAGAGGCGGATAAGAGATTAGATGAGGATTGCTGGCAGATTATGCAGGTCCACGACTCGATATTGGTGGAGTGCCCAGAGTCGAAGAGTGGTGATGTCGCAAGGCTACTGAAGGACGCTATGGAGTCGGCGGCTCCGGAAATCGATGTCGACTTGGTGGTGGATACTAGTGTGGGCAAAACCTGGCAGGATGTTTAGAGCGGATTAACATGTTTGCAACCTGTAAGCTACATGCACTACTATCATAATTAACTAACAAGGTGTTGATGAATGGGAAGATACGAGGTATTAGTACACACCGGAGATGGTCCGGCCGGATCTGGCAAGGGCACGGTAGGTAGGCACTTGGCTGAAAAAGGCGTGCCGGTTCTAGATACTGGTCAGGGTTATCGCGCTGTCACAGAGCACTGGCTGAGACTTCAAGAAGAATCTGAATATCGGTTTGACCGAAATGATAAAGAGATGGTAAATGCCTGGATGGGGGAATTTGTTGACGATCTTGATAAGTTGAGTGATTTTGCTACAAGCCTGCCTGAGCAAGTGCGTTTCGGAGTGGATGGTTTATATATAGGTGATGACCGCATAGATCCGTCCGAGTTATCAAAGGTTCTTTATTCGGATTCGATTGCTGAATCCATATCGTTTATTGCTAGAGTGGGGGCAATTAGAAAGTTTTGCGGTAGTATATCTGTCAGATTTGTCCGAGATGCGGTTGCCAATGATGCCGAAGAAGTGTATCTAGACGGCCGTACAGAGCGACAGGTTATGGTCCGTAGTTTTCAGAGTCGCGAACTTTCCAGGAGGTTTGCCAGACTGGCTTTGCCGGCATTTTTCTCGGTAGATGATACGGAGGCCGCTCATCGATTGTTGTCACGTGATAAAGATATAGAATACCGCTCGCTTCCCGATGACGATCCCTTAGTGGAGGATCGCAAGCGAATGGCTAGAGAGCGAAATCAGCGTGATAGCGATCCTGAGAATGTCGACCCTATGCGAATTACGTCAGTTCATTATGATGCACTTACAGACGAGCCTACGCGTGACGCCATAGCTGGAGTGCTTGGCGTATATCAGGACGGTAGCGATTCAAGGCATGTCCTGTTCGATACTACAGATTCGACTGTCGAGGAAAGTAGGGGAAGATACGAAGCATGGCGGAGCGCGGTAGTAGATTTTTTGCGTGCCGGTATGTAGAGAAGTAGGGTATAGTATTCATAGTTGTAAATCTAGAAAAGAGGATGAATGAATAAAGTTAAGCAGCTATTAAACAGTAGTGATTTTTGGCTACAAACAGCATTCTTAGTCTCAACAGCGGCAGTGCTGGGCAGTCTCTTCCTGTCTCAGGCTATGAACCTTTTGCCCTGTGAGCTGTGTTGGTGGCAGAGAGTATTTATGTTTCCACTACCTATAATCTTGGGGGTAGCTTTGTGGCGTAAAGATTTTTCAGTGTATTATTACGGGCTACCTTTAGTGGTCATCGGCTTATTTATAGCTGCGTATCACTATAGTATCCAGATGATTCCGCAGGTGGCCGATACCTGCGGTGCTAGTGCGTTATCTTGCATAGAACGGCAGATAGACATACTGGGATTCATCACGATACCGCTGGGATCGCTCCTAGCTTTCTTGGTAGTGGGATTTTGTCTCGTCATGCTTAAAAAGACAGCGACACGTGCCTGAACTGCCCGAAGTAGAGACGATTAGGCGTGGCTTGGCGGGTGAACTGACCGGCTCGATATTTTCCGGAGTAGAAATAATTAATGAATCATCGATGCCGGAGAGCTCGTCATTGGGTACAGAGTTACTCCTGGATCAGGAGATTGTGGGCCTAAGACGCAGGGGCAAAGTATTGATAATCGACGTAGGTAAAAATTACAGCTTATTGATACACCTGAAGATGACAGGACAGCTCATACTGGAGAGGCCTGACGGCGGACGTGAAGGTGGAGGCCACCCCACTAAAGCCATGGTCTCGGCTCTGCCGGATAAGAGCACTCGGGTTGTGTTCGATTTTTCCGACGGTAAGCGCCTGTTTTTTAACGACCAGAGGAAGTTCGGCTGGATAAAACTAAAAGACAGAGGTGAGGTCGAGCAAGACTCGTTACTGATGCGTATGGGGGAGGAGCCGTTAGAGGCGGGCTTCATAGAGGAGGTTTTGCGCAAGAAATTACGTGGAAGGAAAGCCCCTATTAAGGCACTGCTACTGGACCAGACGACAGTGGCGGGGCTGGGGAATATATATGTTGATGAGTCGTTGCATCTAGCAAAGATTCATCCTGAGACCAAAGCCATAGACTTAAACGACGAACAAATCGCTAAGTTACATAGCTCGATTGTCAATATAATCCGCACTGCAGTGCGACTAGAGGGGACAACGTTGCGAAATTATTTGAACCACAGAGGAGAGAAGGGTGGCTATTTCGAGCATGCGCGGGTGTTCGACAGGACTGGCTTGCCCTGTCCCGAATGCGGAGAAGAGATTGAAAAGATTCGTGTAGCCGGGAGAGGTACTCATATTTGTGTAAATTGCCAACGCAAATAGGTGATAGTTCTTAGGTTTTAGGTTATAGATGAGCCAATAAGTATTTAATAGATGAATTTACTAACACCTAACCACTAAAACCTAAAACCTGACTATACCCTATACCCTAAATCCTATACCCTAAAGGTATGGTTTACTTTTTCTACGGAGATAATACTTTTGCGGCTAAGAGTAAGATACGTGAGCTTATAGAGCGATATCGGTCAGCGGTAGATAATCCGGACTTTGGGCTGTATCGGTTTGATAGCGATTCGGATCCATCTGAAGTCGTTACCGCGCTTACGTCTCAGCCGATGTTTGCCGACAGTAGCCTAGTGGTGATAGAGAATGCTAGTGACAATTCGCGTTTACGCGACGCAATTTTAGATAATGCCGGAAGAATACCCGAGAAGACAGTGGCAGTTATATACGAAGAACATATCGATAAGCGTTCGCGGTGGTATAAATATCTTAGCGAACACGCCAATACCAAGGAGTTCAGCGAAAAATCTGAACGGCAACTACTGCAATGGATAGAGTCACAGGCTCGTCACAGAGAACTGGATATAGGTAAAGGCACGGCTAGGTTTTTGCTGGATTGGGCAGGTGGAGACCAGTGGAGACTTGATAAGGAGCTAGACAAACTAAAAGGTGTCGATAGGGCGAATGAAGATACCATACGTCAGTTGATATCACCGAGCCCCAAACGGACCATATTCGAACTGCTCGATGCTATGGGCACCGGCAAGACACAGCAGGCGATAGAGTGTTTTGATGATCTTCGTGCGCAAAACATCCATGAATTGGAAATTTTAACTATGATCAGCTGGCAAGTACGTAATTTAATAATAGTGGCTAGCGAGAGCGGGATGAGCGATAGAGAGATTGCTAGTAAGCACAAGATGAACCCTTATGTGGTTAGCAAGTCTCGTAAGATAACGCGCCGGATGCGTTTCGATGCGTTAGTTAATGTATATAAGACAGTAATAGCTTTGGATTATCAGATGAAAACTACCCATCACATAGAGCCACGAACGCTACTGGAGCAGGCGGTAGTAGATATAGGCGAACTAAGCAAGGTCTAAGTCGTATAGTACGAAATTTTGCAGGATTATCTCTAAGAACTTTTCTTGGTGGACTTTTTCGTAGCAGGCTTCTTGGCCGGCGCTTTCTTGGTAGCAGTCTTTTTCGTAGCAGGCTTCTTGGCCGGTGCCTTCTTGGTAGCAGTCTTTTTCGCTGGAGTTTTCTTTGCAGGCGCCTTCTTTGCAGGTTTCTTTGCGGTAGTTTTTGTTGCGGACTTACTAGAGGTACTCTCTACTAACTTAGCAAGACGAGCTTTGCGTCGAGAGGCGGTATTTTTGTGCAAGATGCCCTGTTTTACCGCTTTGTCTATAGCTTTCTGGGCTAGAGACAGGTTTGCGCTGGCAGATTTCTTGTCTCCGTTAGCGACATCGGTCGTTACTTGTTTGATAGCATCGCGCATTTGCTTGCGGTAACGGTTGTTGATAGTTGCGCGCTTAGAGTTTTGCCGCATGCGTTTCGCGGCAGATTTGATAATAGGCATAGTGTTTAAACCTCGACTTAGCTTCTAAATTTGTCAAACTTAGACTATACGGAATAACAGTGTGTTTGTAAAGTGTTGTGTGATTGACAAAACAGGGACGGGTCGGTAGCGTAAGAGCTATGGACAACAACCCGCAACCGACGGCAAAGCAAAATGCCATTGAGGCTTTACGATCGTCTGAAAGCATCGTAGTTACCACTTCCAAGAACCCTAGCAGGGACGAGATAGCAGCGGCTATAGGCTTGCATTTGCTTCTAGGCAAACTAGACAAGGTAGCGGAGGTAGTAGTAACGAAAGATATCCCTAAAGAACTGAGCTTTCTGCCTAATAGTTTTATAAATAAACAGATTCAAGGTCAGCGTGATTTTATAATAGAGATCGACCAGAGTCGAACTGAAGCTGACCGCTTAAAATACCTTACTGAAGACGGGAAGCTGAAAGTGTACATCACTCCGTATAACGGACTTTATAGCAAGGACGACGTGAGTTTTGAGTATGGTGAATATCATTGCGATGCGATAGTGGCTCTGGGTGCGGCGAATACGAACGATCTTGATGAGAGTATCAACAAAGACTCCAAGCTCACACAGAATGCTAAGTTTATATTTCTCGCTAGCGAAGGCGAGGGCGGAGGTGCCACTAGTTGGGTAGATACTTCTGCTAGTTCGGTTTGCGAGATGGTTATGAGTATGTCAGAAGCTCTAGGAAGCGGTATGATGGATCGAGATATAGCTACCGCTCTGTTTACAGGTATCGTCGATAAGACTGAGCACTTTACCAATACCGCTACATCTCCGAAAGTTATGACTATGGCGGCGCAATTACTGGCCGCAGGGGCTAATCAGGCAGAGGTAGTCAATAGACTCAGGCAGGAAAGTGCTAGCAATTCTCTACCTCCGGAGGTAGCGCAACAAGCAGCCAATATAGAGCAACAACAAGAGCCTGCAAAGCCGGATAAGCCAGATAATGAATTCCAGATACGTAAATCTAAAAGCGAAAAGACTGATGCGCAGCCCGCGCCCGCGACACCTGAACCTGCACCCGCATCTACACCCACACCCACGCCTGCACCTGCTTCACCCGCATCTACGCCTACACCCGCACCCGCACCCGCACCCGCACCTACACCCGCTACACCTGCACCCGCACCCGTATCGGGTCCAGAAGTGCAGGTCGGACCCAACGGAGAAGTTAATCTTCATCACGAAAACTCTTCCTCGTCCGCAGAGTCTAATAAGCCACCTCAGGAAGATAAACAGCCGTCTCAGCAACCGGCTTTCACCGGCACTATAGGAGCACCAGTATCCCAGGCACCGCAAGCGCCCAAAGCGCCTAAACCAGCTCCTCAGCAACCTGCCAAATCCGAGACTTCCCCACAGACACAACAGAAACAGCAACAGGCCACACCCCCGCAGAATAATGCTCCGCAGACCCCAGCAAAACCAGCTGCTTCGTCTGCTCCGAATCAGGCAGGAAGCCATGATAGCGACTCGTTCGCTATGCCAAGAGAGAGGGTAGTACAGCCACCGAGTGAAAGTAGCGGAGGCTCATCGAATGATAATGCGCAAAATGAACCCCAACCCCAACCCCAACAGCCACCACCTAGTGCTTCGAGCGCGTCAGATAGCTCGGACTTAGAAGCTGCCAGGAGAGCGGTTGAAGAAGCTCATCAGTCCTCACAACCACCACAACCACCCCAGAGTTAGGCTCCGGGTAGGTGTTAGTGATTAGGTTATAGGTTATAGATATCTAACACCTAACAACTAATACCTATAACCTAGATTAGACTTTATAACTTTATAACTAACTCCTACACCCTAAACCCTATATCCTATACCCTATACCCTGTTTTCCGGCTGTACCCTAACCCCTATATCCTATACCCTAATCCTATGGATGGAATTCTACTCATAGACAAGCCCAAAGGTTGGAGCAGTTTCGACGTTATACGTAAACTGCGCGGGTCATTGCGTGAACAGGCCAACTCTAGTGATACAAAAGCCAAGATTAAGATGGGACATGCTGGAACGCTTGATCCACTAGCTACCGGGCTTTTGGTGGTGCTTATTGGGAAAGCGACAAAACAGCAACAGGATTTTATGAAATTGGATAAGTGCTATGAGGCAGAAGTAACACTGGGAGCCACAAGTACTACAGATGATGCCGAAGGGGACTTAAGCAACTATCAGGAGCCGGATATCGATCCGCCACAGAAAGAAGACCTACTAGCAGTGATAGATAAGCTCAAAGGTGAGATAGAGCAGGTACCTCCCAGGCATTCGGCTATTAAGATCGACGGGCAACGAGCTTACAAGCGAGCGCGTAATGGCGAAGAAGTAGAGATGCCATCTCGAAAAGTGAAGGTTTATGGCTATAAAGATATCCAGTACGACTATCCATTAATAAGTTTTCGAGTCGAAGTATCGAGTGGAACCTATATTCGTAGCTTGGCTCGCGACATAGGAGAGCAATTAGGCACCGGAGGGTATCTAAGCGTCTTACGAAGAACTTCGATAGGTGAATTTAACGTCGATTATGCGATATCTCCAGAGGCGGATCCAGGAGATTTAGTATCTCGCATCATTACAGATCAATAGAGAGTAGTAGCAACAATAAGCATGACAACTTTAGCTATATAATCTCTTAGACATCTCGCTAATAAAGTGATTTAATATCGATAAATATCAGGCTGACCAGTCTGGTGTTAGTTGTCACAAGAAGCGGCAGCTGATCCATCGCACATTCACAAACCGGAGGCTAGAGATGACACTAGTGCCACAAGTAATGAAACAGGTCTCGAGATTCCTCTCTACGATAGCAATCTTCATCGCAGCACTATTTCTGGTAGCTGTGATAGTTTTCGACCTAGGGTTCGCCGTAAGCGTGATGCTTGCCGTTGCTGCCGTAGGATTGATTGCTATCGCGTTGCTTAGAATCAAGGGCGTAGAGCAAGGTCAACAGGTAGTAATCAAGCGTCCTTGGGGTACGCTAGTTACTTTGAAAGAGGGCCTTAATTGGTACTTCTCTTTCGATGTGATCTTGTTCGAGGTGAACACCTACGAGTATGTGCATGAAACTACTGTTCCTGGTCAGGCTAAGGATGGAGCCAAGGTAACGCTGGTAGTGCAAGTAATATGGCGTTATATCGACGCTACACAAGCTTATCGTCGGTTCGGTGAGGATCCAAAACCTCGTGAACAGTTGGTTTTGTATGCGGAGAAGGCCATCAGGAAGCACCTCTCTGAAAGGGAAATTTTCGACGTATGGAAGGATTGGAATGCCATCGAGACCAGCACTCTCAATACCCTGAGGGATGATAAGGCCGAAGACGATGCAGAAGGAGGTAATCGTCCATGGGGGGTTGAGGTTACTAATATCGCAGTCGACCATATCGACATATCTCCTGAACTGATTACAGCCTTCAATTCACGGGTCGAAGAGGATCTAATGCGTAAGTCGCACGGGATTCGGCACGAAGGCTTTATCGAGCGTGTCGATGCCGTCAGGAGATATGTGGATAACAACTATCCGGATCTGCCAGATGAAGTTAAGTCACAGATGGTGCGACAACTAGTAACGCATGCAGTGTCCCTGGAAACGGTACACTCGGGATCTACCACCGCCCTTATCCTTGGAGGAACCGATAACGGCCATCATGTGGCAGGAGGAGTAGCAGGAGCTACACTGAAAAGCGGTGACAATACGCCGGAACCCAGAAACACGAGCGAAGGAAGTGAATGAATAGATCGGATCGTGGTAGCACGGGAGAAAAGGTTTCTATCTATATAGGAACCTGTACAACTCTCCCGTGCTACCCAGTTCTTTATTTGACATAGAATAATAATTATGATAATACTATAGACAACTATCGAGGCTACACAGCCAGCATATAACACTTTGGCGTGGTCTCATATTGCGCTTGCTCAAACAACTGTGATATTGTGGCAAGTCGGGATAATTGATACTATAAAGAGGCAATGTTGAAGACGAACGAGAAGAAGCAAATCATCAAAGACCTAGGTGTGCACAAATCCGATACCGGCTCTGAGCAGGTACAGATCGGCATACTGACTGAGCGCATACAGTCGCTTACTGAGCATTTGAAGATACATAAAAAGGATCTTCATTCACGTCGTGGGTTACTGCAGATGGTAGGTAGGCGGAAGAGGTTGCTTGATTATTTGAAGCGCAAAGACAGTAGCACTTATCAAGATTTGGTGAAGAAGCTGAAGCTTCGTCGTTAGTCTATAGTCATTCGGAATCTGTCTCGATGAGAGGATTCATAGAGTCGGTTTCGGGATGACGCATAATAACGCTATCGCGTTAGTCTCTGTAGAGTTAATATAAATCAAATCGTGTTGTAGTGGTGCGGCAGTCATTCTTGCTTAACGAGCAATGCCTGTACTCTGCTACAACGCACAAGGGAAACAAAGGAGTATATGAGTAATATTATTCATCCATTCGGCGGCAAACAACTAAAAGTAGAAACAGAATTTTGCGGAAAAACATTGACCATAGAGACCGGCCAGATGGCATTTCTTGCCGATGGTGCGGTAACCGTACGCTACGGAGATACTGTCATCATGGGGACGGCCGTGGTCGAGCACGAGATGCGAGACGGCAGAGACTTCTTTCCGTTGTTGATAGACTATGAAGAGCGAATGTATGCTACCGGCAAGATTTCTGGAAGCCGCTACATGAAGCGCGAGGGCCGACCTAGTGAGGCGGCGACGTTGACGGCGCGTCTAATCGATCGACCGATACGACCACTTTTTCCTAAAGGTTTCCGCAATGAAGTCCAGGGAGTTGCAACCGTCATAAGCTCAGATCTTGAACACAGTAACGACGTACTAGCGATGATAGCCGTGTCCGCGGCGCTGAGTATTAGCGGGGCTCCGTTCGACGGACCGATTGCCGGTATAAAGGTAGGCCACATCGACGGAGAGTTAGTAGCATTCCCCACTAATGAACAGATGGAAAGCAGCAAACTAGACCTAACAGTAGCCGGTACTAGCGACGCCATTATGATGGTGGAGGCGGCCGCTGACGAAGTCGATGAGCAGACTATGGCAGAGGCTCTGAAACTAGCCCATGAGATGATGCAGCCGGTGATTAAGCTACAAGAAGAGCTGGCCAAGAAGCTAAAAGTCGAGCCGATGGAATTTAGCGTCCACGAAGATGATGAAGAGCTGGAGAAGGCTATGTCCGAGTTCCTGCGCGACAAGCTGGGTCCTGCAGTACGGCACGAAAGCCACTACGAGCGACACCGAGCCTTAACCAACCTCAAGGAAGAGGTGTTTGAGCATTTTGCCAGTGTGCATCCGGACAAATTCGAGAGGGCGCATATATCGGAAAGTTTCGAGTCTTCCCTAAAAGGGGAGGTGCGCCGTGCAATCCTAGAAGAAGGATCACGGCCTGATAATCGTAAGTCTGATGAAGTGCGACCACTCAGCTCAGAGGTGAGTGTATTGCCTAGGACTCACGGTTCGGCGCTATTCACTCGAGGTAGCACCCAGGTGCTTAATATCACCACTCTGGCTTCTTCTAGCTTCGCGCTGATGATAGATTCCATGGAAGAGGAGGGCGAGAAGCATTTCATGCACCACTACAACTTCCCCGGCTATTCAGTAGGAGAGGTAAAGCCTATGCGCACCCCGGGACGAAGAGAAGTGGGCCATGGAGCACTGGCCGAGAGGGCGATCGAGCCGATGATTCCATCTCAGGATGACTTCCCTTACGTTATACGTAGCGTATCAGAGGTGACAACTAGCAATGGCTCGACCTCGATGGCTAGCGTGTGCGGAACTACTATGAGCTTGATGGACGCCGGTGTGCCGATGAAGCGTCCGGTATCAGGAATAGCTATGGGGCTTATGATGGGTGAGGATGGTAAATACGAGATACTCTCAGACATTGCCGGGGCAGAAGATTTCGCAGGAGATATGGACTTCAAAGTAGCCGGAACTAGCGAAGGCATCACGGCTCTGCAGATGGACATTAAGGTAAAGGGGATTACCCCTGAAATCATGTCCGAAGCTCTGGACCAGGCCAAGACTGGCCGGACAGACATACTCGAGCATATGTTGAGTACTATAGATGAGCCACGTAGCGAACTTAACGATAATGCTCCCCGCATCATGACCATAAGTATCGATCCAGAGAAGATAGGCGAAGTAATCGGTCGTGGCGGAGAGACTATTAACGGCATCATAGACGATACAGGTGCGCAGATCGACATCAAGGATGACGGACTGATCTTGATAGCAGCTGAATCGGGTAATGCCACCGGAGCCGAGCGAGCTGCGGAAATTATCAAGGGGCTTACTGAAGACCCAGAAGTAGGCACCGTATATGAAGGTAAAGTGGTCAAGATAATGGATTTCGGTGCGTTCGTGGAGATTATGCCCGGTAAAGACGGCTTGGTGCATATATCGGAATTTAGCGATCGCCACATCGACAGCGTCGAAGACGAAGTTAGCGAAGGGGACACTATAAAGGTCAAACTTATCGGTATCGACGACATGGGACGGCTTAAACTCAGCAAAAAGGCTGCGGATAAGTAGCGTTAAGATGCCAAAGTATAGATATTCTGGCAGTTAGCACTGAATTCCTATATACAGATTTGAATTAAGATTAAGAATTGTAAACTGCAATGGTCGTGAATAAGACACAGGAACTAGATAAAATTACCGAGGACATAATAGCTGATGACGTGTGTCCGGACTTACGAGGCGGAGCAACGCAGTTGGTGCCTGGGAGCGGCAACCCAGATTCGGACATACTGTTCATAGGCGAAGCACCCGGCAAGAAAGAAGATGAGACCGGAGTGCCGTTTGTAGGGGCGGCCGGTAAGTTCCTGGACGTGATGCTAGAAAGTATCGATATGGACCGCGAGGATGTATTCATCACCAATATCGTCAAGTATCGCCCGCCCGACAATCGCGATCCATTACCGGCCGAGATATCGGCTTTCATGCCTTATCTCATCAGGCAGTTGGCAGTAATTAGACCTAAAGTAGTAGTTACGCTGGGTAGGTTTTCCATGAATGTGTTCTTGCCGAATGATAAGATCGGCCACATTCACGGGCAACCGCAGCGAATCGACCTTTCAATAAGAGAGGATCTAGGCGACTTGCAGACTATCGATATACCCAAAGAGCAGATAGTGTTAATGCCGCTATACCATCCGGCGGCTGCGCTATATAACGGAGGTCAGAGAGAAGTGCTTTTAGAGGACTTTTCCCAGATACCCCGACTATTAGAAGAGATATCAAGACAATAGATTTTAACTAAATAAGGAGAAAATATGTCAGATAATAAGAACAACAACAATAACAAAAAACGCAACAACAACGGCGGTAATAACAACAAGCAGAACGGCAATCGCCCGCAACATTCGTCTAAGCGAAATTCTCGAGCGGCAGAACGAGAGCTGCGGCGTAATCAAGACGACGCTCATCGACAGGCCGGTTTCGACGACGTCGTAAGCGATGCGGATAAAGCTAGACTAGCTATGAAGCAAAAACAGGCTAACCAGTTGGATACGGGTACGCCGAAACTAAAGGTGATACCTATCGGTGGCCAAGACGAGGTAGGAAACAAGAACATGACGGTAATCGAGTACGGCAACGACGCGCTAGTTATCGACTGCGGCTTCGGGCTTGGCGTAGATCTGCCGGGAATCAATTACGCGGTCAACGACATCACCTACTTAGAGTCGATAAAACACAAGATACGCGGGTATGTATTTACCCATGGCCATCTGGACCATATAGGCGGTACGCCTTTTGTGTTACCGAAGATACCGGCGCCGATATATGGCTCGACTTTCACTCTTGGAATGGTAGAGAAGCAGATAAAAGACAGCGACATGGAGATAGATTATGAACCAGAGTCGGTTCCTATGAATATCGATAACCACGAGCGCCTGAAAGTCGGACCTTTCTTCGTAGAGTTGGTGCGAGTAACTCACTCGATACCGGATTCTTCGGCAGTAGTAATCGATACTCCGGTAGGACGTATTATCCACACCGGAGACTTCCGCCTGGATCCTGAACCACTCGATCAGCATCCGACCGACCTAGACAGACTGAAAGAACTTGGAAGAGATGAAGTGCTGCTACTTCTAACGGAGAGCACTAATACCGAAGCTCCCGGTAGGACACCGACCGAGCATACCTTGGAACAAAGCTTCCATGACATACTGCACCAATCTAGAGGCAGGGTGATAGTTTCTAGCTTTTCTAGTAACATTAACCGCATTCAGATGATCCTCAACGCTTCTGTTGAGAGTGGGCGCAAGGTGGCTATAGATGGACGCAGTATGCTGGCGACGGTAGAGCTAGCTTTCAAGCTAGGCTATATGAAGATACCGCAGGGTACTATCGTGCCGATGAAGGATATATCCAATCTCGACGACGGAGACGTAACAGTCATCTGTACTGGATCTCAAGGTGAGCCTAACGCCGCCTTGCAACGCATGAGCATGGGCTCTCACAACCACGTAAAGCTCAAGGAGTCCGATACTATAATTCTCAGTTCGAACCCTATCCCCGGCAACGAAGTAGCTGTGATGGATAATGTCGATAGATTGATGCGTACCGGAGCCAGCGTGTTCCGACATCGCACTCATGAACTGGACGGATGTGGACCATTGCACGTATCCGGGCACGGTAACCGTGATGAGCTAAAAGAGATGTTAGAGATGACGACACCGAAGTATGTCATGCCCAATCACGGCCCGTTCGTACACCGTAAACGCTATATCGAGATAGCTAAAAGTGCCGGCATCGACCAGGACAGAGTAGCGCTAATAGACAATGGAGATGTGCTAGAATTCGACGATAAAGGCAAGATGCGTCAGGACGGCTCAGTTCCAGCGGGGTCCATACTGGTCGATCAGACCGGTGCATTGGTGCCAAACCTTGTCATAAAGGACAGGTTGCTGATGTCCGATGACGGCATCGTAGTTGTGATACTGACTGTCGATAAGCAGAGTAAACGCCTGCTTAGCAGTCCGGATGTCATATCGCGTGGATTCATACATATGCAAGAGCGCTCTGATCTAGTGGGGGCCCTGCGCGATCAGCTTCGTGATTTTGCCAACAAGCGAATACGCCGGAGCGATCTCAAGCAGTTCAAGCAGGAACTACGCGATGAGGCCAGTAGTTTTCTCTATCATGAGACTCAGCGGGCACCTATGGTGATACCGGTAGTCAACATGGTCGGGGGAGGCGGCTCCAAGCAAGGCGGTGGCAGAAACGCCAAAAAGCCTCAGCAGCAAAAGCAACAACAGCAGCGAAAGAACTAAATATCGCCTCCACCATAGAGTTGATAGGTTAAAAACGATATACTGTTCCTATGGGAAAATCTACCAAGAAAAAAGCAAAAAAGAGCAAAGCCTCTTCTGATAAGGCGAAAGAGGCTAAGTTAGCCCCCGGCGTAGGCCGTGAAGTGGTTGCGGTAGGGGTATTAACTCTGGGGGTTCTGCTGTTGATAGCGGTATTCTTCGCAGGAGGCGTACTTACCGACTCGTTGGTAAGCGGACTAAAATGGCTTTTTGGCGGAGTGGTATACATATTACCGATAGCTTTGATATATGTGGCGATACGTATATTCCTAGCTAAAACTAGAGAGTTCCACCTAATTCACTATAGCGGTTTATTGATAGTGGTGTTGGCTCTAGCGGGGCTTCTCAGTTTGACGAGCGATGTAGAGGCATTTGCCGACGCTCGAAGTGGCATGGGAGGCGGAGTGCTAGGTTTTTGGGTGGGAAGTGGCTTTGCCGCTCTTCTGAGCCGAGTCGGTGCGTTGATAGGGCTGGCTTCGGCGATTGTAATCGGTGCATTATTGGCTGCGAATATAACGCTTAGCCAGGTAGTTGGAGCCATAAAACAGCTATGGATGAAGCTTTCACCAAGCGAAACCGATGATTTTGCTACTCAGCTTTCAGGAGAAGAGTCGAAACCGGCAAAGATGAAGATAAACGCCAAAGTACCTTTGGATAAATCGAATGCGTCGGGCGGTTCGAGTAAGAGTGATAGTTCTGAGTCTGAAGTGTTGACCGCCAGTAACGATCCGGATTGGACATTACCCTCAGTGGACCTGCTAGAAGACAAACAGGGTAAAGCAAGTGCCGGTAAGCCAGAAGAGAAGGCGGAATTAATCCAGGAAACCCTTAGTAGTTTCGGTGTAAATGTTGAGATGGAAGAGGTCAACATCGGCCCAACCGTCACTCAGTACACTCTGCGTCCAGCTAGCGGCGTAAAGCTAAGTAAGATTACCGAACTAGAGCATAACTTAGCGCTTAATTTAGCGGCACAGAGCTTGCGTGTCGAGGCTCCTATCCCCGGGAAAAGCGCAGTAGGTATAGAAGTGCCCAATGAAAAGGCGGCGATAGTACGCATGCGGGAGATCTTGCAGTCTGAGGAGTGGAGGAAGAGCAAAGGTTCGCTGAATTTCATACTGGGGCGTGGCGTAGCCGGCAATCCCGAGATAGCTGACCTATCGAAGATGCCACATTTACTAGTAGCCGGTGCAACCGGATCTGGTAAATCGGTGATGATTAATGCATTCTTGATGAGTCTGCTGTACCGGAATTCTCCGGCCGACCTCAAGCTTATATTGGTGGATCCCAAGCAGGTGGAGTTGAGTCTGTACCGTGATATTCCGCATCTGTTAAGTCCGGTTATTACTGATCCGGAGAAGACAATATCGGCCCTTAAGTGGGCGGTAGCCGAGATGGATCGGCGCTACAGTGTATTTGCCGAGCTGGGCAAACGCAATATCACCGAGTACAACTCATCTCAGACTGATGAGCACATGCCTTATATCGTAATCGTAATAGATGAGATGGCGGATTTGATGATGCTAGCGGCCCAGGATGTCGAGAGCTTGATAGTCCGCCTAGCGCAGAAGTCGCGTGCCACCGGGATACACCTGGTACTGGCTACGCAACGACCGAGTGTTAATGTTATAACCGGGCTGATTAAAGCTAACGTTCCTGCACGAATCAGCTTTTCTACCGTTTCCCAGGTGGACTCAAGGACCATTATCGATAGAGCAGGAGCAGAGAAATTGCTGGGCAACGGCGATATGCTCTATATTGCGCCGGAATTCATTAAGCCACGACGTACTCAAGGTGTATTCGTAAATGAGAAGGAAGTCAGAGAAGTGACCGATTTCTTGCGGGAGGCGCGCGAACCGCAGTATAACGACGAAGTAATGAATCAGAAGGTCAAGATAGGCGGTGGCGCAAACGCACTGGGAGATATAGATGATGCTGACGACGACCTGTTTATGGACGCGGCCAGGCTAGTCGTAGAGTCCGGTAAAGCTTCGGCTTCATTGATACAGCGGCGCTTGCGGGTAGGGTACTCTCGAGCCGCGCGCTTGCTAGATATGCTAGAGGAGCAGGGTATAGTGTCAGGACCCGACGGATCCAGACCACGCGATGTTCTAGTACGGGACATGAGCGAGATATCTACGGAAAATGATTTATAGCGAAGAGCTGGCCAAATTAGTTCGCCATAAGCGCCATGATGCCGGTATCTCGATAGAGGACGCCGCTTCTGATACCGGTCTGAGCGTAGAATTCATTAAAGGTCTAGAGTCTGGAGAACTCACCAGCAAGTACAGCGATGCATACCTTGTCGGTAAAGTACGTAACTATGCCCGGTATCTAGGTATCTCCAGTAGTGAAATGAAGAAGATTACCGAAGCTGACGAGAAAGTTGATAAGAGACGAACGTTGCGACTGCACAGGAAAATACATGCACCAATAGTGACTAGTAGCTTACTTATGCAGGCGCTGGTAGTAGTGATAATAGGTGGTTTGATAGGATATCTATCCTATCAAGTCATGACGTTGGCCGGGAATCCACAGCTAAGCGTAGACTCTCCTGTCGATAACCAAGTGATACCGGGGGGAGAATTTGAAATCATCGGCACCACCAGCTCGGGGTCGGAGGTAACTATAGACGGTCAGAGTGTTCTGGTTGGGGACGACGGCAGCTTTAGATTACCGCTATCGCTCAGAGAAGGGGTGTATACATTGGATATAGAGGCGAGCAGTACACTAGGTAGGACTACCCGAGTCGAGCGGACAGTAGTAATAGTTGCGGGCGAGGATTGAAACTAGCTCCGCATCTGTTATAATAAGTATTTGATATATTTTTAACCTTTCTCCCCACACCTTTTCGTTAAGTGATTTCAGGTGCGGGGCGAAGTCCATAGGAAGGAGAGACATGAAGCAATACGAAGTAGCAGTACTACTGCATCCAGATCTAGAGATAGATCTTAAGCCACCCCTGGAGCGCCTAGAGGGTGCTTTCAAACAAGTAGGCGCAAAGGTAGTTAAGAAAGACGAGTGGGGCAAGCGAAAGCTCGCATATCCTATCAAGAGTCAGACTTTCGCGGTATATTACTTTTTCGTAATCGACCTAGATCCAGTCAAGGCAGAAGAATTAGAGCAGGCATTGCGGCTAAATGATGAAGTATTACGACACATGGTAGTGCTATATGAAGCACCGATAGAAGACGATAGCGAGGAAGATACATCTAAGGATAAGGAAGAAAAGCAAGAATCCAAGGAGGAGAAGGATGGCTCGTAGTTTCAATCAAGTAATCTTAGTGGGCAATCTTGCCCGCGACCCTGAACTTAGGAGCACTTCCAGCGGGCGCTCCGTAGCATCGTTCGCAGTAGCGACTAACCGTGTCTGGGTAGACCAGGATGGTGAACAGCAAGAACAGGCCGATTTCCACAACATAGTGGCCTGGGCGAAACTGGCTGAATTAGCAGACCAGTATCTGAGCAAAGGACGAAGAGTCATGATAGTTGGTAGATTACAGACTAGATCTTGGGAAGGCGATGATGGCAAAAAGAACTACAAAACAGAGATAGTTGCCAGTGAAATCAATTTCCTCGACGGTCCTGGAGGCGATTCTCCTGCGCCTGCGGATGAGAAAAGTAGTGCCAAGAAGAAGTCATCCAGCAAAGAGCCTCAGATAGAAGACCTCGAGGATGATGTCGATTTGAGCGAAATACCGTTTTAGGGACGGTGTCATTAAATTTTAACTTTTGAAAGGGATATATAAGAATGGTTAAAAAACACGGCCGAGCGCCGAAACAGTTTAATTACAAAGACATAAAGACTTTGCAACGCTACACCAATATGTTTGGCCAGATAGAATCACGCCGAAAAAGTGGCCTGAGTGAAAAGCAACAGAAGGAACTGGCCAGGGCTGTAAAAAGGGCACGTCACATAGCATTGCTTCCGTTTGTAGCGGAGTAAAGAGCTTTAAGTAGGTTTTATGTACGGCATAACCGATCTGCGCAAGGGAACTCTTATAGAGCTGGACGGTTCCATCTATAGAGTGGTGGATTATAGTCACTCCAGTGTGGCACGAGGTGGCGGAGTAGTTCGAACTAAGCTGAAGAACGTTGAAGATGGATCCACTCTGTCAAAAACCTTTAAAGGCAGTGACAAGATAACCCCGGCCGAACTCAAGAAGATAGATGCTGAGTATCTATATAGCGATCAAGAGTCGGTATATTTCCTTCGACTCGATAACTACGAACAGATCTCGATGCCTCGGGATATGGCTGAGCACGAACTAGGATTTATGAAGGAAGGATTCGAGGTTAGCTTGCTATATTCGGATGAACGGCTGATAGGTATCGAACTGCCGATAAAAGTAGATTTAGAAGTAGTAAGCGCCGAACCGGGCATAAAAGGAGATAGTGCTAGTAATATCACTAAAAACTGCCAGGTAGAGACCGGACGGACTGTCAGTGTACCGCTTTTTGTAGAGAAAGAAGATGTGATACGAGTAGATACTCGGGATGGAAGCTATGTCGAGCGACTTTCTTAAGATATTGTTGTATTTAAGTTAACGTTTATTATGAAGGAACTATTAATCGTTTATATGCTTAAACCACAAGAGGAAGGTGAGAAATTTGACTCTTGGCCTTTGCATCTAACATTACTTCCTTGGTTCGAGGCGACAGATGAAGATGAAGCAGTAGAGATGCTAGGTGATTACAGTTCATGGGCGCCGATCGAGGCGAGCTTCGGAGGCCGTGACCATTTCGGGCAGCGAGGACTCCAAGTTAGGCTGGTCGAGAATACCAGTAAGTTGCAGATGCTACATGATTCGTTGCTTAAATCAGTAGAGAAAAGGGGATGGAGCATACGAGGACGCTACACCGGAGCGAGCTTTCGCCCGCACATAACAGAGCGAAGCGAAGAAGTGATCGGTGAGAGAGTGCGTATCGACAGACTGTATCTAGTAGAGGCGCTAGGTCAGGGGTATAGACGCATTATCAGCAAGGTGGATTTAGGTGGCTAAGAAGCGTCTGGACGTACTATTAGTCGAAAAAGGCCTGCTTGAGAGTAGAAATATCGCTCAGCGACTGATAATGGCGGGCAAGGTAGAAGTAGAAGGTGTCAGGCGCGATAAACCAGGCTGGCAGGTGGAAGAGGATGCGGATATAACCGTTAAGTCGGGCCCACAGTTCGTTTCTCGTGCCGGCATGAAGCTGGCTTCGGTGGCGGAAAAGTTCAATCTGGACTTCAAGGATAAAAAGGTGCTCGATGTCGGTTCGTCTACCGGTGGATTTAGCGATTTTGCTCTGCAACAGGGAGCAGAGCGAGTCTATGCAGTAGACGTTGGTACCCATCAGTTGCATGAGCGAATACGCGGGAATCCCCGGGTTGTAGTTATGGAACGTACCGATATAAGAGATGCTAATTTGCCGGAGGCGGTCGATATAGTATTGATAGACGTATCCTTTATATCGCTACGCGAAGTATTGCCACATGTAAAGCAGTTCTTGCATCAAGAATCTTTAGCTGTAGCCATGTGTAAGCCACAGTTTGAAGCAGGGGTCAAGGACGCCTCTAAGCACAAAGGAGTAATCAAGAACGATACCTTGCGCCGTCGTATACTCAAGAGTTTCGAGCAGTGGTTGATAGGTAACAGCTATGCAGTTATAGACAAAGCCGACTCGAAACTTTCAGGGGCAAAGGGCAATATCGAGCGTTTCTATCTACTTAAGTCGCAGTAATTTTTAACTATACGTTGAATCGAAACTCAACTACGTCGCCGTCCTGCATGCGGTAGTCTTTACCCTCGGTGCGCACTTTGCCTAACGTCTTGGCCTTGCTCCGCGAGCCGGACTCTAATAGATCCTTCCAGTTGATAACTTCTGCTGCAATAAAGCCTCGTTGGAAGTCGGTATGGATAGCGCCGGCTGCTTGTGGTGCGGAAGCGCCCTGGGGGATGGTCCAGGCTTTTACTTCTTTGTCTCCAGCCGTGAAGAAACTCTGCAAGTGTAGTGTGGAGAAGCAAGTCTGAACTAGGCGCTCTAGTCCGGATTTATCTAGTCCGTATTCACGTAGCATTTCTAGCTGTTCACTTGGCTCTAGCCCATCGAGTTCGGCTTCTAGCTGGGCGCAAATATATACGCTTTCATGCGGTGCGACTAGCTGGCTCAGTCGATCTAGTTCATCGGGATTTTTTAGTGTTTC